>JAAZYN010000055.1:5465-11698 GCA_014239625.1 Myxococcales bacterium
GGTCTGATAGGCCACGCCCAGCGGCCTCACGATGGGCAGCGTGACCTGTTTGGTGCCCTTCTTGAACGCCTGCTGCAGCTCCAGCACGAGCTCGTAGGTGCCGCTGCGGTCGCTTCCGAGGATGATCCTCGCCTGACGCGGGGCCTCATCGGTGGCTGCGTAGATGGGCCACTTCTCAATCTGGCCGCCGTGGGCCTTGTACAGCACCACCCCCTCGGGCAGCGCCACCGGAAGCTCTTTGGTCTTGCCCCGGATGATGTCGTAGCGGATGTGCACCTTGCTCCGGATCACCCCCTCTTCGATGCGGATCAGTTGAAACGTCTCGGCGTTGATCTTCTTGTCGTCTTCGGGCTTGGCGCGCGCCTCGGTCCAGCCCAGGGTCACCCACCCCACGGGTGGCAGGTTGGCCGTCGCCGAGGTCACCGGGCTGGCGTCGGTGCCGGCCGTGGTCGAGACCATCGGCACCACCGGATCGAAGGTCACCGAGCGCTTACCCGGGACGGTCGCTTTCACACTCTGAATCGGCGCGCCGGTCAGCCGCATACGCACGGACGGCTGCCCCTTGCTGCGGTCGACCAGCTGCCGAAAGCGCGCGACGATGGTGTGCCGACCCTTACCGCTGACCCTCACCTGATGCCAGTCGCCGACGACCCGCCCGCTCAGTGTCTTTGTGCCTTCTTTGAGTCCAAGCAGGGCCACCTTTCGGGACGCGACCGGGATGGACGCGGAGTCCGCCGTGACCTCGACCTCGAAGGTAGCGGTCACGTCGACGCCGTCACCGCTGGCGTCGGGGGTCGTCGTATAGTCGGCGGAGCGCATGGTGAACCCGCCCGCTCCGACGCCAAAGCGGATGACCACCGCCGCGGTCGCCGCGAGGGTGCCAGAGGTGGCGCTGCCTCCCTGGGGCGCGGGCCACATCTCGACAGGCGCCTCCGCGCCGCTCAGGGAGAAGTCGCTGGAGGGCATCGGGGGCAGCGGGATCGCCACGACGTTGGCGCCGTCGGCGGACGTCTTGAAGGGCACGACGTAGGTCAGCCGCACGCTGGTCTCGCGCGTGTCCCCCTGGGCGAACGAGGCGGTGTGCATCCCTCGCAAGCCCGTGAGCACCGCGTTGGATCCTCCCAGCTGCGCCACGCTCAAGATCACGTCGGAGGGGACCAGGGCGACCTGCGCCGGGCCGTCTCCGATCACCTTCAGGCGGCTGTTGACGTTGACCGTCGCTACCCTGCGCGCGGTGTCGATGGACACGCTCACCGAGCCCCTCGCCCATGAGGCGGGTGCGCTCGCCTTGGCGGCCTGATCGACGAGCTGCTGGTAGCGCTCCAGCGACAACTTCACCTCCCCGGGGAGGTTGGCGAAGGCGGAAGCTGGCGCTGCGCTGATGAACAGCACCAGCGCGAGACGTTGCAGTATATACATGACGGGGACTCCGGTGGTGCGTGCGGAGGGGCTGAGATCGTCGCTGGTGGACGCCCTTTGGCTTTTGAACAGACGCTTCATGAGTTGCTTTGGTTCCACGCGCGACGATTTAGTTTGTCCCAGGAAAACTTCACGACGTAAAACCGCCCTATTCTAAAAGATCGCTGGAGTCGTCTTATGTCCGGGCTCATCTATCGGATCGCGATGTCCGAGCCGAACACCCACCTGTTCGAGGTAGAGGTTGCATTGGCAGACGCGCCGGCCGGCGTGATCTTTCGCATGCCGGCGTGGACGCCCGGGAGCTACCTCGTCCGGGAGTACAGCCGTCACGTCCAGGATGTCACCGCGCTGGACCGCGACGGCGTGGCCCTCGATGTCGCGAAGATCGACAAGGCCAGCTGGAAGGTCCTCGGTCTGGCCGAGGGCGGCGCCGTGACCTTGCGGTATCGGGTTTACGCCCACGATCTGACCGTGCGCACCTCGCATCTGACCGGTGCACACGGCTACTTCAATGGTGCCAGCGTCTTCATGTGCCCCGAGGGGTTCGCCGACGCAGCGGCCACCTTGGAGGTGACGCCATACGGCGAGTGGACCTGCAGTATCGCCCTGCCCCAGCTCGAAGGCCCGGGCTTCAGGTACGCCGTTGAGGACTTCGATCAGCTGGTCGACAGCCCGGGGGAGTGCGGTACGCACCGGGAGATCACCTTCGAGGCCGCCGGGGTGAACCACCGTTGGGCGGTCTGGGGGCCGGGCGCGGAGCAGTGGCACGGTCCAGACGGCGCTCGCGCGCTGGGAGACGTGAAGACCCTGATCGAGACCGAGGTCGCGCTCTTTGGCGACTTACCGGCGGACGTCGAAGACTATCTCTTCATCGTCCACCTCAAGCCCGAGCGCGGCGGCGGCTTGGAGCACAAGAACAGCCAGACGATCCACGTCAGCTCGGATGCGCTGCGCGAGCCCAAGGACTACGAGGATTTCCTTACCCTCGTCGCTCACGAGTACTTCCACGTCTGGAACGTCAAACGCATCCGCGCCGAGCACCTGGGGCCCTTCGACTATTCCCGAGAGGCCTACACGCCGCTGCTGTGGATGATGGAAGGGATCACCGCTTTTTACGACACCATGATTCCGGCCCGCGCTGGCCTGATCGCTCCAGACCGGTATCTGGAGCTCCTGGGTGAGCGTCTAGCGACCTGTCGCAACAAGCCGGGCCGGGGGGTCCGTAGCCTCGAGCAGTCGAGCTACGACGCGTGGATCAAGCTCTATCATCGGGACGAGAACACCGACAACACGGCCGTGTCTTACTATCTGAAGGGTGAGCTCGCCATCGCGTGCCTCGACCTTCACCTGCGGGCAGTGAGCGACGGGGAGCGCAGCTTCGACGACGTGATGCGGCTGCTGTGGATGCGCCAGAAGGAGACCGGCGCGGCCATCCGGCCGGGAGACGTGGCTGACCTTTTCCAGGCTGCGACCGGAGTCGATCTCACGTCGCAGCTGGCGGTCTGGGTGGAAGGCACCGATGACCTGCCCCTGGAGAGTCTGCTGCAGGCCATCGGGCTCGAGGTCACGCCGAGCTGGAAAGCCAAGGCGAGCGCAAAGCCGTTTGGTCCCAAGCCCGACCCTGCGGGGCGACCGTGGTTGGGCATCACCACCCAACAGCGGGCCTCGGGGGGGACCTTCGTGGCCACGGTTCGGACCGACGGACCGGCCTCGGGGGCCAACCTCTATCCCGACGACGAGCTGGTGGCCGTGGACGGGCGACGCGTGGGAGCGGACTGGGACGATCGGATGAAGGTCTACGACGTCGGCGACGAGGTGGAGCTGTTGGTGTTTCGTCGGAAGGCCCAGCAGACCGCACGCGTCACCCTGGCGCAGCGGCCGGCGGATACGTTCTCGGTGAGTCTGGCCCAGGAGGGCCCGTCCGGCGCCCACAAGACCGCCTTGTCGGCGTGGCTCGGCGCCCGCGCCTCGGAGCTCTGGGACAAGGGCGAGTGAAGCGCCCGCTGTTGGTGCTCCTGGTGGGTCTCCTCGGGGGTCCATGGGTGGCATGCGCCGCGATGGCCAAGCCGAGCGCGCAGGACCACAGGGTCAAGGTGTTGACCGCTCAGGTCGCGTCGGACGTGGTGGCCTGGCGGCGCGATTTCCACCGGCACCCGGAGCTGTCGAATCGTGAACAGCGCACCGCGGCGAAGGTGGTCGAGGTGCTGCGCGGGATGGGGATCACCGCGATCACGACCGGCGTGGCGCGACACGGCGTGGTCGCGCTCATCAGCGGCCGGCGAGGCAAGGGCAAGACCGTCGCGTTGCGGGGAGACATGGACGCGCTGCCAGTGACCGAGGGCACGGGGCTGGCATACGCGTCGAAAAACCCGGGCGTGATGCACGCCTGTGGGCATGACGCCCACACCGCCGTGTTGCTGGGCGCCGCGTCGGTCTTGTGGACGATGCGCGACGCCTTCGCCGGCACCGTGAAGCTCGTGTTCCAGCCGGCCGAAGAGGGGGCCCCGCCGGGCGAGGTGGGTGGCGCGGCGCAGATGATCGCCGAGGGGGTGCTGGAGCGTCCCAAGGTCGATGCCATCTTCGGGCTCCACAGCTTTCCCAGCTTGCCCACGGGTCATCTGGGCTCGGTGGCGGGAGTCATGATGGCCAGCGTGGATCGCTTCAGCGTGGACGTCCGCGGCACTCAGACCCACGCCGGTTACCCGTGGAAGGGCGTGGACCCGGTCGTCGCCTCGGCCCACATCATCACCGCCTTGCAGACCATCACCTCCCGCCGGACCGACGTGCGCGACCCTGCCGTGGTCTCCGTGGGGGTGGTCAAGGGGGGCACCCGCTGGAACATCATCCCTGGCGTGGTGCGGTTGGAGGGCACCGTTCGCACGTTGGGGGCTGCGGTACAGAGAAAGGTCGAGACCGAGCTGCGCCGGGTCGTGGCGGCGACCGCGGAGGCCCACGGTGTCACCGCGACCCTCACTTACGAGACGCTGAGCCCTCCGGTGCGCAACGACCCCGCCTTGTACCGCCGGATGCTACCGGTCTTGAGGCGGGTGGCCGGGGCCAGGAAGGTGGCTACCCTGCGGCCGGTGATGGGGGGTGAAGACTTCGCCCACTACGCGGCGCGCGTGCCGGCGCTGTTCTTTCGATTGGGTATGAAAAACCAGGCCATCGGCGCGATCCATCCTCTCCACTCGCCCAAGTTCAAGGTCGACGAGGCGGCTCTACCGTTGGGCGTGAGGGCCATGGTCAGCCTGGCGTTGGACTATCTGGGCGCTCGATGAGGCAGAACTGGGCGGGCAACCAGACCTGCCGGCCGGCCCAGGTGCATCAGCCGCGCCACGAAGAAGAGGTGGTCGCCCTGGTTCGGCGAGTCCGAGCGCGAGGTGATCGGCTGCGGGTGATCGGCGCGGGGCACTCGTGGACCGACGTGGCCATGACGGACGGTCACCTGGTCAATCTGGACCGCATGGACGGCCTGATAAATGTCGACCGGGAGACCAACCGGGTCACCGTGCAGGCGGGGATCCGGCTCCGCGCGCTGATCGAGCGGCTGGCGACCTATGGCCTGGCCATGGAGAACCTGGGCTCCATCGCCGAGCAGAGCGTCGCTGGCGTCATCTCCACCGGCACCCACGGCACGGGTCTCCGCTTCAAAAACATCGCCAGCCGGATCGTCGGGATGCGGATCGTCACCGGCACCGGCTCGGTGCTGGTGATCGACGAGGCCACCGGCGACGATCTCCTTAACGCCTCACGCGTCGCGCTGGGATGCCTGGGAATCATCACCGAGGTCACCATCCAGGTCGTCGAGGCCTTCAACCTGGAAGAGCGCAGCTGGCCGCTGAGCTTCGACCGGGCGGTGCGAGAGCTGCCCACTCTCATCGGGCGCGAAGAGCACCTCAAATATTGGTGGCTGCCCCACACTGGCAAGGTGCAGGTGTTTGCTTACAACCGCACCACCAAGCCCGCCACGCCCCGTAGCCGCTTCGCCGATGCCCTGGATCGCTGGGTCAACGAGGTCGCGTTTCAGGGCGTGCTCAATCTGACGCGCCGCCGGCACGGCCTCACCCCCGCGCTCAACACGCTCATCGGCAAGGGGTACTTCGGCACGAGCCAGCGTGTGGCGCGGTCCGACGCCTGCTTCACGGTGGCGATGCCCCCCAGACACCTGGAGCTGGAGTACGCCATACCCGTGGCGGACGCGCCGGAGATGCTCGATCGAACCCGGGCCCTGATCCGCGAGCAGCGGCTGCACGTCAACTTCGTCCAGGAGCTCCGATTCGCGGCCGCCGACGACGCCTGGATGAGCCCGGCATACGACCGCGACACCTGCCACTTTGGGGCGTATATGGGCGAGACGACGCAAGTGACCGAGTATTTTCGGGGCGTCGAGCGAATGGCGCTGGAGTATGGCGGTCGTCCCCATTGGGGTAAGATCTTTTACGCTGACGGGCCCACCGTGCTCCGGTCGCTGGCCATGGCGCCCGCCTTCGAGGCGTTGGCGCGGGACCTCGACCCGGACAGGATCTTCGTCAACCGATTCATCGAGCGGCTCTTCGGTCAACCCAGATGATGGGTGGCACGTCGACCGGGGCCAGGGAGGCGCAGCGCTGACAGGGGTGGCACGGAGCCGAGCCGAGGCGGATGAAGTCGCCTTCGAAGACCCTCGATCCGGCCGAAGGGAGGTCGCGCCGAGCGCGAGGGTTGTCGTGGGCGGTGCTGTCACCGCCCAGTGGTGGATCTTAGCCCGCATTTCTCACCCGAGTTCGAGCGAAACCGAGGAGGGGTAGGTGATACGAGCGTGGCGCGGACCGGAG
>JAAZYN010000560.1 GCA_014239625.1 Myxococcales bacterium
CCGATCTCATCGTCTGCAATCCGCCCTTCCACCAGACCCACACGATCGGCGATCAGGTCGCCTGGGGCATGTTCCGCCAGGCTCATCGCGCGCTGGTGACGGGCGGCCGGTACCTCGTCGTGGGCAACCGCCACCTGCGCTACGACGAAAAACTCCGGCGCCTGTTCGGCAACTGCCAGGCCGTCGACGCGGGCCCGAAGTTCGTGGTGCTGAGCGCCACCAAACGGCGCTGAGGCGCCAACGGCCAGTCTCCATGAGTGTCTCCGGGGCCCAGACGCGCCCCGTGGCGAGGCCGCTTCGGTCCACCCGCCGGGCCGCGTCGGTGCGCGAGGCTGGGTGATGCGACCGGCAGGCCACCCCGGCGACGCACCGCCCCTGGCGACCTCTGGCCCCTCGGCGGTGCGCCAAAGCGATTGGGTCGGGCAGCTGTGTTGAGGTAGACTGGACGGCAAATTCGACAGCCCCCCTCCCCATGGTTGCAAACGCTGCCGCCGGCCACGATCTGCCACCCCACGCTCCGGGCTCCCACAGGGGGCATCTCGCGGTCCACGGCAGTGGCGGCCGTGACCGAATAGAACCCTCCCCTGTTACTCGAACCAAGATCGCGTCATGCGCACTGACTGCCCCATCCTCTTCGCCACCACCCTCGCGACGCTCCTGGTGCCAGCGTGCATGGACGTGGCCACCACGCCCTCGCCGGCCCCTGGCGACAGCGTCGACGCCAGCAGTGGCGCGGAGACCGCCCAGGACACGACGGCGGCGGACTCGACTATCGGGCTCGTCACCTGCCCAGACCAGCTGCCGACGCTGAGGCCGGAGGGCTGGGGGGTCCAGAGCCACTGTAAGGGCGTGGAGCCAGACTACGACGGGCTGTTCGACGGGTCGCGGGTCCACCGCTTCGACATCACCATCGACCCCGCCCAGTGGGACGTCGCGATGGCCAACCTGGAGGCCCTCTACCCCGCCGGTCCGGGGGGGCCCGGTGGCGGACCTGGGGGGGGGACCCAAGACAACCCCGAGTGGATCCCGGTCACCGTCGCGTACGACGGGCTGACCTGGACCCACGTGGGGTTCCGCTTCAAGGGCAACTCGTCGCTGCGCACCGCCTACCGTCAGGGCAAACGAAAGCTGGCGTTTCGGCTGAACTTCGACAAGTTCGAAGGCCAACACCCGAGCATCGACAACCAACGCTTCTGGGGCTTCGACAAGATGACGTTCAGCAGCGGGTTCAAGGACGACACGCTCATCCGGGACAAGCTGGCGGCGGAGATCTTTCGCGGCGCCGGGGTCCCCGCGGCCCGCAGCGTGTTCGCGCCGGTCTTTGTCGACGTCGGCGACGGCTCGACCTACTTCGGTCTGTACACGATGATCGAGGACCCGAGCGACGAGATGCTCGGCGTTCAGTTCGCCGACGCCGGCGGGAACCTCTACAAGCCGGACGGCCCGTCGGCGAGCTGGGCGACCCTGGACCTCGACGACTTCGCCAAGAAGACCAACGAGGACGACGCCGACTTCGGCGACGTTGAAGACGCCTACGCCGCCCTCCACGCGAGCCCCGGCGACGCGGCGAGCTGGCGCAGCGGCCTGGAAGCTCACTTCAACGTGGAGGCGTTCTTACGAGCGCTCGCCGTCAACCAGTCCATCGTGAACTGGGACAGCTATGGGACCATGACGCACAACTATTACCTGTATGCGGATCCAAGCGACGGCGGACGGCTCTGCTACTTCCCGTGGGATCTGAACGAGGCGATGCTGATACGCCAAGGCGGACCGGGTGGTGGCGGCGTCGCGTCGGTCATGCTCGATGAGATCGGCAGCCAATGGCCGCTCATCCGTCACCTCCTCGATGACCCGATCTATCGAGCCGACTACGCGGGGTACGTGAGCCAGGCGGTGAGCACGGGCTTCGACCAGGTCACCGTGGTCGCGCTGGCCCGCGCGTATCACGACCTCATCGCCCCTTGGGTGACCGGCCCCGACGGCGTTGAGGCCGGCATCTATTCGCATCTGTCGAGCCCGACCGCGTTTTCGGACTCGGTCGATGGCCCTGGCGGTCTGGCGGAGTTCATCGCCGAGCGACACGCCGCTGTGGAGCAGGCTCTGGTAGGCCGGTAGGCGATCCAAAGTTCGACGCGGCGCGTATAGCTTGGCGACTTGAATGCGAGGAGACCTCATGGAGTTCGGACGACGTGGCTTTTTGTCTATCGGCACGAGCTCACTGCTCGCGGCCCCGCTGATGCTGGCATGTGAGCGCGACACCAAGGGGGCCAGCGACTGCCCCGGTGAGGGGCGGGGCGCTTCCTCGAAGCCCCCCCCCGAGGCCATCGCCGCCGACGTCACGCTGATCAACACAGGCATCCTGTTGGAGCAGGGGGCCGTCCTTGCATACACGGCGGCGACGGGGTTGCCGTTCATCACAGCGGACAAGACCGTGATGGCGGTACGCAGTTCATGAGTCATCACAAAGAACATCGCGACGCTCTCATCGCCGCGGTGAAGTCCTTCGGCGGCACTCCGGCGGACTATGGCGAGGCCAAGGCGCCCGCCATCCCCAAAGTCATCCTCGACGAGTCATTGCCGCCTGAGCAGCGAAAGATCGCGACCCTCCGCTTCGCACGGGGCCTCGAGCGGCAGGCCGCCGAGGCGTATCAGCGCTTGATCGCGTCGCAGCTGCAGACCGAAGCGGCCAAACGGGGGGCGCTGGAGATCTTCCCCACCGAGGCCATGCACGTCGCCGTCTACGACCCCGTCCTCAAGGCCGCCAAAGGGCCGGTCAACGCGGCCCTCTTCAGCAATCAAGCATGAGCGGCGACTCCAAAGAGACGCTCGACTGCGCAGCCGACCGCGACGGACTCGCACCCACGGCGGTCGCGCCCGCAGCGCTGGACACCATCGTCGACGACCGGACCGCCACCCGCGCTGCCCGCTCGGACGGCGCCGCGGGCTCCTCGGTTCGAGTATACGCGGACCGCGTGTTTACGACCCTGACCCGTGAGGGTGTGTCCGGCGATGCCCCAGCGGCGGCCCAGGCAGTGGCGCTCCCCTACAGCTCTCGGGACGTCATCCGCCAGATCGACTCCTACGACGTCCTCGGCGAGTTGGGCCGAGGCGGCATGGGCGTGGTCTACAGAGCCTACTCCCTGCGGTTGTGCCGCCCCTGCGCGATAAAGGTCATGATCGCCGGGGACCGGGCCAGCCAGGTGCAGCTGGTGCGCTTCCAGAATGAGGCGATGCTGGCCGCCCGCCTCCGCCACCCCAACATCACCCAGGTCTTCGACGCCGGAGAGATCGACGGCGAGTTCTATTTCGTCATGGAGCTCGTCGAGGGGCCGACTCTTGAGGACCGTATTAAACAAGGAGCGATTCCCGCCGACGAAGCACTCGGCATCGCGATGCAGATCGCCGAAGCGCTCGAAGCGGCTCACG
>JAAZYN010000561.1 GCA_014239625.1 Myxococcales bacterium
CCCGTCAGCGCTGCGGATCCGCCGGTTGCAGCCGAAGGGCCATGAATGATCCGGGTTAAAACACCCCGCACT
Organism: Myxococcales bacterium; assembly: GCA_014239625.1. Classification (GTDB taxonomy): domain Bacteria; phylum Myxococcota_A; class UBA9042; order PHBI01; family JAAZYN01; genus JAAZYN01. The sequence continues at coordinate 73 of JAAZYN010000561.1, forward strand.
CCGGGCTCGTGAGCAGCGCTGTCCAAATCGCGACTCGAGCACCGGTGGCACCCCGGCACCCCGGTCGTGGAAAACAACGCACACGAGAGCGAGGCAGCCAGCGGCGACATCGCCCAGAATGGTCGCGGTCAACCAACCTGACCGGCGCAATGAGCCGGTGTGCGTCGCCGGATGTGAGACCTTCGATGGTCACAGCCTCACCCCTTGGCCAGGGCCCTCGCGGTCGCTGTGGGCAGGGCTGGGGCCGCTCGCTGCGGGGTCTGCGAGACCGCAGCCAGGCCGATCCGGCGACCCACCGCGCAGCCCCGCGCCCCGCGCCGCCTACTTGGCCAGCTCGGCCTCGATGACCGCGGCCATCTCTTCAGGCTCGTAGGCGTTGTTGACGTATTGGACGGTGCCGTCGACGCCGATGATCCAGTCTTGCGGATACACCGTGTTGGTCGCCGCCTTGCCGACGTCATACTGGGCGTGGACGCTACCGTCCTCGTCGAACAGCACGGGCATCGTCAGGCCGAGCTGGTCTCTGAACGACTGCGCCTTGTCCAGAGTGTCGTCCGCGGCGATCGCCCACACCTGCACTCCCTGGTCGGAGTACGCCTGCCAGATACCGACCTCGATGTCCGAGACCTCGGACGGACAGACCGGTCACCAGGTCGCAAAATAGACCAGCACGACCGGGTGACCGATGTGATCGGACAAGGTCCACAGCTTGCCGTCCAGGTCGGGCAACACAAAGTCCGGCGCGGGCTCGCCGATGAGGATCGAGGAGCCCTCCGACTCGGAGGCGACCACGATCTCCTGGACCGGCGCGTCCGGGTCATCGCTGGCGATGCACACGCTCGCGTCGAGGGGCACCGCGCCGTCGGTGTCGTCGGTGAAGGTCACCTGGAGCAAGGCGGTCTCCCCAGGTGGGACGGTGAGGCGGTCGACACCCAGGGTGACGCGCGGGTCCCCAGACGTCATGCCGGACAACGTCGCGTCGGCGCCGCCGCGGTTGTGCACGCTGAGCAGCTGCACGCCGCTGCCGGCGAAGTAGACCTCGGACCTGGCCGGCTGCACGTCGGGAGCCAGGCTGTCGGGCGTCACGTCGTAGACCCTGACATCATTCCAGTCGGCCACCCAGGCCCGACTCCCCTCGGCGTAGACGCCCATCGCCCAGCTCGGCGTCGACTCCACATTCAGGAGCACCGGCGCCGCCGGAGCTCGAACGTCGATGGCCGCCAGGCTCTCCTGGGTGGTCGCCCACACCGTACCGCCGCTGACCGCCACCGACACCACCGCCGCGCCCACGTCCACGTTGGCCTGAAAGACCGGCGCCGCGGGGTCCGCCAGGGAGAAGATGTCGACCCCGGCGCTCCCGGCGGCCACGACCAGGTGCGCGTCGTCCACCGCCACCCCCAGCGCGCTGCCCGAGGTCTCCACCGACGCGCCGATGACCGGGGCGGTCGGGGTGGTGATGTCGACGACCACCACGCCCAGCCCGTTGTCCGCGATGTAGGCGTGGTCACCGGACAACGCGATACCCCAGGGGGTGTCCAGGCCCGGCACCTCGGTCAGCAGCGACGCGGGGGCCTGCGGGGTGACGTCGACGACCGCCAGGGAGCCGCTGAATGTCAACACGTACAGGACGCTGCCCGCCCGCGCCAAGTCGCCAGCGTCCTCCAGCTCGAGGCGCCCCAGCAGCTTCATCGACGCGGGATCGGCGGCGTTGATGAAGCCCAGGCCCCAGAAGCCCTCTTCTGCGCCCTTGCTGTTGTCACCCCGGTTGGTCACCGCGATGACGCCGTCAGCGAGCAGCTCCAGGTGCTCGAAGACCTGAAGGCCCGCAGGGTGTTTGCCCGCAAAGGTGGACGTGTGTCCGTCGGTGTCCAGGGCGATCAGCCCACCGCGACCCACCGTCCAGACGGTACCCGTCACCGGATCCCGCGTGATGTCGAGCAGGTGCAGCCCCTGGATGGGGAGCCCGACCTCGTGGCTGAGCACGATCGGGTCGTCCGGGAGGGCCGCGGGCGCGGTGCATTCATCGGGCGGCGTCACGTAGACCGGACCGCTTGGCGCGTCCGGTGGCGTCACGTCCGCGCTCGAGTCCAGCGAGACGTCCGCAGCGACCTCGCCCTGGGGCGGTGGATCCAAACAGCCGATGAGGGCCCATCCGCTCGTCAGGACGCAGAGCGTTCGAATGTTCATAGCTCGTGAGGCCGACGCCGCGCCGCACGTTAAAGAAAATCTGCGCGCCGTCAGACATGGCGTCCGCGCAGCCCAGTGACCCCGGCGCGGGGCCACCGAGCCTGACCGCGGGGGCGCTTGAGCCGCCCGCCGCCGGTCACCATCCGGCCAGATTTCTGTTAGACCGGACAGCGACCCTGTAGACGACCGCCCACACCTCTCGCGCCAGGAGACCTTCATGGCCGACGCGCTCCGCCTCCCAGCCGAACGACGTTATCCGCACGAGTTCACGGCCTTGAAAGCGAACGACGCGGACCCGGTGCCGCCGGGCTGGCGCATGTCACCCAAGGCCGTCGAGACCTTCATCCTCGGCAGCCAGGGACGCGAGCTCGAGTATCGGGACGCCGCCGGCGAGGCCGCGACGACCGCCATCTCCAAGAAGTTCTTCGGCAACGACATCCTGGTGCAGCGTTGCATCGTGACCCTGGCGTCCGACCGCGGGTTGCTGCTGGTCGGCGAACCGGGCACCGCGAAATCCTGGCTGTCGGAGCATCTGGCAGCGGCCATCAGCGGGCAGAGCTTGCTCGCTATCCAAGGCTCGGCGGGCCTCACCGAAGACCAGATCAAATACAGCTGGAACTACGCGCTGCTGCTCGCCGAGGGACCATCCCTGGGGGCGCTCGTGCCGGCGCCGCTGTATTCCGGCATGCGGGATGGTCAGCTCGTGCGCTTCGAGGAGATCACGCGAGCCCCCCACGAGGTCCAGGACACCCTGCTCTCGGCGATGTCGGACAAGGTCATGGTCGTCCCGGAGCTGCCGGGCGCAGACGGGGTGGTCCTGGCGCAACGGGGGTTCAACATCATCGGCACGGCCAACACCCGTGACCGCGGCGTCAACGAGATGTCGAGCGCGCTCAAGCGCCGGTTCAACTTCGAGACGGTGCACCCGATCGCGGACATGCAAGAGGAGATGCGCCTCGTGCGCGACCAGGTGACCGGCCTGCTGCAGGGCGGCACCGCCGACACGGTGAAGCTGAGCGACGATGTGCTGGAGCTGCTGGTGACGACCTTCCACGAGATCCGCAAGGGGCGCACCCAGGAAGGGGTGAAGGTGGACCGCGCCTCATCGGTCATGTCCACCGCAGAGGCCGTCTCCGTAGGCTTCAACTCGGCGCTGTTCGCCGGCT
>JAAZYN010000562.1 GCA_014239625.1 Myxococcales bacterium
GCGCCACCCGTGGCGTCGGTGTCCCCGGCGGCCGCGTCCGAGTCGGCGCCACCCGTGGCGTCGGTGTCCCCGGCGGCCGCGTCCGAGTCGGCGCCACCCGTGGCGTCGGTGTCCCCGGCGGCCGCGTCCGAGTCGGCGCCACCCGCGGTGTCCGTGTCGTCTGTCGGGGCATCAGGGCCCAGCCCCGTATCAGTCGCTTCTCCGTCGCTGGCGTCGACGGTCTCCCCATCGTTGGTGTCGCCGATCTCTGCCCCCTCGGCGTGCTCGACCGTGTCGGGTTGGGGCTCCGCTTCCGCATCATCGCAAGGGGTCGGGTGGAGCCCGGTGGGATCGTCGAACCCTCCAAAACCACACTCGAACTGGGCGTTCTGGACGAAGTAGCCGCAGCCGCCGGACTCGGAGCAGTCCACCTCGAGCAGCGCCCCGTTCTCGCAGAACGTCAAGGTGTCGTCCTGACAGCAGCCCTTCGAGGTGATGCTGCCGCACTCGTCGGTACATGTATCCTCGACGCACGCGACGCCGGGCTCGCAGCTGCCGCAGGAGTTCCCGCACCCGTCTGTGCCGCAGGTCTTGCCCTCGCAAGAGCACGGCACGCAGAGCCCATCGCTCGAACAGTAGGAGCTGGTGTCGCAGTCACCACAAGCGGTCCCGCAGGCTGCACCACACTGTCGGAGCCCGCATGGGTCGGGGCCACACGAGCTACCTGGGCACAGGTAGGGGACGTCGCCGCTCGGGTCCGACGCGCCCTGTTGAACGCAGTCGTAGTAGTTGCCGGCGCTCGACCAACCGCAGACACCGCCCGCCGAGGAGGCGCTGTCACAGACCAGCTCCTGGAGCTGGCCATCCAAACAGTAACGAAGGAGGCCATCGCCTGCACAGCACCCCGCGAACTCCACGCCGCCGGCGCAGGGCTCCGGCACGCACTGACCTGCGGCGCAGCTCTCACCGGCAGAACACGTCGCGCACACGTTGCCGCAGCTGTCCTGACCGCACTCGACCTCGAGGCACGGTGGCCTGGGGCTACCCCCTGCGCATTGGCCCGCCAAGCAGGCCTCGCCGATGACGCAGGCGTCGCCACCCGCACACGGGGTGCCGTCGGCGACATCGCTCACAACGCAGACCTTCACCGCCAGGTCACAGCGCGCGGTCTGGCACGCGCCCTTTGCCGCGCTCCCACACTCTTCGTCGCTCGTGCACTGGACGACGACCGCGTCCGAGTCAACGGAGATGTCGCTGACCGCATCATCGGGTGGAGTCGTTGGCTCCGGGCAGGCGCCAAACGACAGGGCGAGTAGTCCCAGCCCAGCCGGGATAACGCAGCGCATACGGCGTACCATACTCACGCCGGCGGTCGAGCGCAAAGCCCCGACCTACTGTCGCCGTCGGCCGGTCTTCGCCGGCTCCGGGACCTCGGGGCGCTCGCCCCGCAACCATGCGTCGGCGAGATCGTCGAGGACCTCGTTGTGAATGTCTCCCCGCGCCAGCACCTCGAACTCGCCGAACCGATGCGGCTTGAAGTCCAGAGGGAGCAACACCTGCCGCTGCTTGCCGAGGTACTCACCCAGGTACCAGTCCAGGAAATCCAAGGCCAGATCGAGCGCCTCGCGTTCCGTCGGTAGCCGCGGATCGTCGGTGTCCAAGGCGGCCTCCATCGTGTACACCGAGGTGCGATCACGGCGGCGTAAGACGAGCTTGGCAACCACCAGGCTTTGCATCATACGGGCCGAGAGCTCGAACGACTCATCGCGCAACCACTTTCCGTATCGCTCCCCCAGGAGCTTCAGCAGCTGATGCTTCTCTTCGATCTTGAGTAAGGGTCGCGCCACGTCTCAGGTTCTCCGGTGAGTTGCGATGAACGCCTACGCGACCTGTCGCAGGCGGGCCAACAACCTAGGCACGACATCGCCTGGACCACAACGCAAAAAGCGCACGCCGGCGGGCCGAAGCACAGCTTGTGCGGCCTGTAGGTTCTGGGCGACGCGCAGCCGAGAGACCTCGACGATAGCTTCGGTCATTCGGTCGGGCAGGGCGGCGCCGCGCTCGAAGCCGGCATCCCACGGGCAAAACACCACCAATGAATGCCGGCGGCGGCGCGCGGCCAGCGCGATGCGACGAAGGGTGTCCAGATCGTCGGCGCTGTAAAAATCGGAGATGACCAAGACCGTATGAGGCCCACCGCGGGCCGCCAAGACCTCGTGCAGCGCACCCTCGAGGCCTCGAGCCTGGCCACTCGGGCGCGGCATGGGGTCCAGGGGGAGGGGCAACCCAGTGTGCCGGCAAAACGCGCGAAGCACCGAGGACTTCGCCTCCCGCGCGTAGGCGTCAATGGGGACCACGGCTTGCCGCCGGGGGCGGCGCGAGAGTTGCCCGGCCAGCTCGTCACGGGCCAGCGCCAACAGCCGCGCCTCGTCGATGCCGCTGGCGCGGGGATCCGGCGACGCCAGACTCGGCGGGAGATGAAGCGACGTGCCCTGGTGGAGCTGAAACCAGCGCGCCACGCTCTCGGCCAGCTCGCGTTCGGTGGCCTCGGTCCGGTCCGCATGAAGCAGCCATGGCACCTCGAGAAGCGCCTCTACCAGCCGCGGCATGTGGCTTCGGCCAGCGCCCAGCGGGACTGACAGCCGCACCTTGTCGTCGCCGACCATGAGCCCGGCCTTGAAGCCCCTCCCGACGACCGCGGAGAGCAAGTTGTAGGCGACTTCGATGGCGTAGTCGATGCGTGCCTGCCCAGGTGTCCCCCAGAACATACTGGGAGAGACGTCTACGACGACGAAGACGCTCAAGACGAGATCGCTCTCGAACTCCCGAGAGATCAGCTTGCCGCGACGTGCGCTGGCGCTCCAAGCGATGTGCTTGAAGGGATCACCGGCGACGTGGTCGCGGAGCTCGCGAATCTCCAGGCTCATGCCCCGGCGCTTCGAGAACACCGCCCCTGCGCGCTCTTGAAGGCTGGATCGGGTCGCCGCAAGGGGAGTCTCTCGCCGGAGCGGAAAATGGCGTGGGAGCACCGTGATCCGAAGCAACGTCGGGAGAAAGGTCGTCACCGTGAACAAGCCCATCGCGACGTCGAGGGTGAGGTCGAACCCCTGGAGCCACGCATCTCCGACGCGAGACGGGGTAAACTCCAATGCCCGCTGGCTCCCCTCTCCCTCCACGGTTGCGGTCGACGGGCCGGACACCACGGGGTGGAGACGATGGGCCTGCGCCCCGTAACCGTCCCCAAATGCGCAACGGACGTCGGCGTGCAGCGTGCGGCCGAGGACCATACGCACCTCGTGGGAGCCTCTCCGAGAGGGCCGCGAGAGGTCCAGGTTGCCGACCGTGATGCGGGCGTGCTCTGGATAGCGAGCGAGGGTCCTGCGGGCGGTCGCCCATCCCCACGCCAACAGGACGAGCGGAACTCCACCCAGGGCCTGTCTC
>JAAZYN010000563.1 GCA_014239625.1 Myxococcales bacterium
TGGGGAGAAATGCGGGTTAGGGGGCTGGCTCGGGCTCGGAGATCGCTTTGACATAGTGATAGCAGAGGGCATTCATGCGATGTCGTTTGTAGAATCGCTGCGCGCCGTGCCGCTCCACTCCGGTGTCCAGTCGCAGATGCGAGCAGGCTGTCCTCCGACACTCGGACTCCAGCCACGCCAGCATCTGGTCGCCATAGCCACGCGACCGATTCGCGGCGTCGCTGACGAGGTCGTCGACGTAGAGGTATTTGTCGAAGTGCAGCGAGTGAGACACCTTGTAGCCTGCGACACAGACCACGGCGTCGTCATCGAACAGGGCGACCAGCCGGTATCCGTAGTCTTCTCGCTGTTTCCGGACGACCTCGACATAGCCGCTCTCGGTCAAAAACGGCCTGAGCTGATGCATGACGGGAAAGGTCAGCAGCACCTCCGCGTCGGTCCGCATCTCTTTGATGTTCATGACGCTCATACGTGGGCTCGCTCCCTCGCGACGACCAGGGCGGTGGATTGTCGGCAGACCCCGGGGGGCGCTCTGTTGCCCGCATTATCCATGGCGCCTCACGCCAAGCCAAGGAGGCCTGGCCGGGAGGTTTCACGGCGCTTGTACGAGTCTCGCGCCCACCCTGCTCGACCGGCGCCGCCGCCTCGGTGAAGCGGCAATGAGCCGCCCCGAGTCTCGCGACGCGGGCACCTGTCAGCCGGTCAGGATAGTCTCGATGGCCAGGCCGACGCCCGCCAGGGTGTGGCCTGCGATCACACCGGCAGCCACCACGATGAGAAAGCGCTTGGTCCAGTCCGGAAACCACTTGCCGGCGACGACGACGATGGCTCCTCCGATGAACATCGAGATCGAGTAATAGGCGGGGATGCAGAAGGCGATCCCGGCCGCTGTCGGACTGGGTACCCAGGCGCGCGCCCGGGTCGGTGCCTTCTTCTCGGCGATGGCCAGGCCGACCCCGATGATCGCCGCCCAGGTCATCGCGTCCAGCGTGCCGGGCGGGAGCTGATCGATGCCCTGCGAGAACAGCTCGGCGACGGCTTTCCATTGCGCGACCGCGGGGGCGGCCCACTCATCGGTGATGAGCATCCCATTGGGATCGGGGACCAAGAGGAGATAGGCCGCGCTGCCGCACACGGCGCCGGCGAGGACCCCGAAAGCCTGGGCGATAGCCTGGTGCGCCGGGTTGGCTCCCACGAGCAGGCCGCACTTCATATCGTGCAGGAGATCGCCCGCCTGGCTGGCGGCCCCGCCGGTCACGTTGGCGGCCATGAGGTTGGCGCTGACGTTCCCGGGGCTCATTACGCCGAAGGTCAGCTGGGTCACCTTGCCCATGGCGCCGACCGGGGTCAGGCCTGTCTCCCCGGAGACGCGGGCGGCGACCAGGGCCAGCCCGAAGGTGAGGAACACACCGAAGATGGCCAGGTGCCAGCCGATCCCGAAGAACGCGATCTGAAGGAGCACCGAGAAGGCCAGGACACCCAGGAGCGCCCACTTGAAGCCGCCGGCCCCGCTGGATGCGCCCCGGGCCCCCCGTATGGCTGCCCAGACCGATCGGCTCGAGAAGGCAAAGGAGGTCAGCGACGCCGTCACCATCAGGACCACACCGGGCCACAGCATCCATTTGACCATCGGCCCGAACCAGGAGGCGCCCTCGGCGGCCTTTCCCGGGTCGGCCCATCCGTAGTCGAGCACCAGCGGACCCAGCACACCCCAGGCGACCACCGCGCCGAACAGCATCGATGCGCCCGCCCGGAAGCCGGCGATGACCCCCAAGCCCACCATCAGCAGGCCCGGGTCCAGCGAGAACGTCAGGTTCCGCAGGCTGATCGAGGTGTGCCCCGCGGCCGCCGTCGAGCCCGATGCGCTCAGGCTCACCGGCAGCATCAGGTGTTTGATCTTTGCCACCGAGATGGCGACCTTCAGCCCCCCCGCGATCAGCGCCCCGACGACCAACGCCTTGACCCGCGCCATCGCCTCGGCTCCATGCGCGTACATCTCCTCGAGGGTCTCGGCGGTGGCCACGCCCATCGGGAAGGGGAGCTTGTCGACCTCCAGCATCTGTCGCCGCAGGGCCACCGCCACGACCACCCCCACCAAGGCGACGCTGAACGTCCAGGCCGCGAGCTCTGGCCAGGTCCACTGGTGCCCCGTGATCATCGTCAACGCCGGGATGGGCGCTACCAGCCCCGCTGAGGAGATGGACGCCGCGGCGGAGGCCGCCGTCTGGTTGATGTTGTTTTCGAGCTTGCCCCAATAAGGGCCGCCGAGCGCGGCGCGCTTTGCCTGCCAGAAGCCATACGCCAGGATGGCGGCGGTGACCGACATGTTGAAGGACCAGCCGATCTTGAGGCCCGCGTAGACGTTGCACAGCGACAACCCGCCGCCGATGATCATGCCGGTGAGCACCGCCCGGACGGTGAGCTGACGGACGGCTTGAGATGGGCTCTTGGACGGTGCCATGGGGCCTCGTACGGCGGCGGACCGACCCCCGTCAAGCCCCTATTAACGTAACGTCCTTCCCAAGGAGACGGACCATGACGGCCACGCGTGTCCTCGCAACTCCCGACGAGTTCGAGCGCGAGCCCACCCCTGCGCTGGACGCGGCCGCAGACTTCGAGATCCTCGAAGGCCGCGGCTTTCGGGAGATGAGACGAGAGCTGCACGACTTCACCCGTGAGCGTCTGTGGGCCACCGAGGACTTCGAGGTCCGCGTGTATGTCGTCGATCACTACCTGGCTCAGGCGCGCTGGTACTGGGTGGAGACGTTCGACGACGGCCTGTTGGAGCCTCTCCTTGCGCTCCTGCAGCCCCTCTTGTCTCCGCGACCGTTCGAACAGATCCGGGATGAGGCGAGTGCCTTCGAAGGCCACCCGGAGCGCCTGATCCTCCTGGCCCACGCTGCTCCTCGCGAGGAGGACGAGGCGACGCTCGCGTTGTTCGCCCAGGCCTTCAAGTCGGTCCCCAGGGTCCGGCGCTACGCCGCCATCGCCGCTCACGACCTCGGATGGCCGGGGTTGCTGTCCACCCTGATCCCCATCCACGAGGCCGAGCCTCCAGGCGAAGTCCGCGCCCACCTGAGTCGGGCCGTCGAGCGTTGCAGCAGCGAGGCCGCACGTGCGATGGAAGAAGGCGACTACGGCCGCGACGCGCTCGACGATCTCCTGGACGGGTTCCTCGACGATTGATCATGAGGGGCACCGCCACGCCTGCCGGAGTCACTGGGTGTTGCATGACTGTTGAACAGGGTAGCCGCAGTGCTTGAACCAGCCTTCAGCATCCGAGCTGGTGATGAGGTCCATGGTCCAGCAGAGGGCCTGGTCAAGTGCCTCGATGGACCTGGCCCTGGCGGTTCGGAGCCACCACTTCACCTTCGCCCATGCAAGTTCGATGGGGTTCAGCTCTGGGGAGTACGGTGG
>JAAZYN010000564.1 GCA_014239625.1 Myxococcales bacterium
GTACGTGAGGGCCCGCAGCGGGTCGGTCGCCGGCCAGAAGCTGGGATGGTCCAGGTCCCAGACCACCAGGTGGGCTTGCGCGCCGGCCGCCACAGTGCCGCACCTGAACGAAGGATGCAGCTGGCCCGGATCCTGCCATACGCTCGACAGCAGCCGATGTGGGTGGGCCGCCTCCTCGCCAGCGCTGTGTCGCTCTCGCCGAGCGCCCCAGAGATCGCGCGCCTGCTCGACGCGGCCCGTCTCCGCGAACCGGGAGAACTGGCGGCTGGCCCCCACCGGCGCGTTCCTCCACCCGCCGGCCCAGCGGAGCTCCTTTTGGAGGTTCATCGAGTCGTTGCTGCAGGACGCGTCGGTGGCTGTGAACCACCGCAGCCCGAACCGTTCCCAATGTAGCAGCGGCGCCGGGTAGCTGAACTGGAGCTGGGAGTAGGGGCACAACCCCAGGATGTGGCGTCCGGGGTCGAGGAGGTTGAGGTCTGCGTCCGCTGCGTAAAGCATATGGACCATCAACAGGGTGGGGGCTTGCTTCAGCACGCCGATGCGGTCGAGCCACTGGACCGGCGAGCAGCCGTCTGTCGCCACGCGTCGCTCGAACTCTTCGAGGGACTGCGCGACGTGCGCGTGGATCGGGAGCTCGAGGGAGCTGGCGAGCTCTGTGCAGCGCTGCCAGAGCTCCGGGCTGACGGTGTCGGTGGCATGCGGAGCCAGCGCGATCGCGATCCCATCGGCGGCCAGCGTGGTGTCGCCGGCGAGCCGGACGGTGGCGTCGAGTTGCTCTTCCCACCAGGGGACCCCGGGGCCCATCAGATCCTGCAGCGCTGGCCCCACCACCCCGCCCAAGCCGGTGTCGCGCAGGGCGTCGATGAGAGCGTCTGCGAACCAGTAGTGATCCCAGACCACCCCGGTGCCGTGCAGCAGGCACTCGTAGGCGCCCATACGCGCGAACGCTCGGACGTCGTCGGCGTCGAGTTGATGCTCCCAGTCGTAGAACAGGTCTTCCACCATGTTACCGCGCGCCACCAGTGAAGCGACGCCGCCCCGAAGGCCCACCAGGGCCAGGTGGGTGTGGGCGTTGACGAAGGCCGGGGTGATCATGCGTTCGCCGTAGTCGGTCACCGGCATGTCGAGCTGCCCGGCGTATTCGGCGAGGTCTCCGTGGACGCGGTCGACGCGCTCGATGAGGTGCCCTCGGATGATGATGGCCGCCGGGACGATGTCGAGCCGGTCGGGCCGGTCGGGGCTTGGCAGCACGACCCGCTGAGCGATGATAGCGAAGGGTTGCATCGGGAGAGCTTAAACCGTGTTCGGGAAAGCAACCAGACAGCCCGTCCAAACGGCCACACGCCCTCCGAGCGGGGTTCGACGTCACCGCTCGGGGGGCTCGTCAGGGCGCGGCCGGCGAGGGGGCCGCCTTCAAGCCCCGCTCCGCCACGTACCGGGCAGCCACCGCGTCGGCCTGGGTGTTTGCCTCTGGGTGAAAGTTGGGCCGCAAGTACTCCCGGATGCCCTCGATGAAGACATCTCTGAGCAGCCCAGCCTGCTCGTCCCCAGTGATCATCGCGCGTCGCCGCCGGGCCTGTTGGAGCTCCGCCAGGAGCCGCCGAGCGCCGACGCCGTCTTGCCGCAGGAGCGTCAAGGTCCCCGCCAACCAGAAACCCGAGAGCATACTCGCGGCGACCGCCATGCCGGCCGCCCGAAGCCACCACCTGTCGTCCACCCGCTGCAGCACCTCGTAGGCCACCGCGCGGTGTTCGATCTCCTCGACCGCATGCCACAAGAGCAGATCGCGCATGACCTGCGGAGCCTCCATCTCATCGAGCCAGCGATAGGTCAGCGCCTGCTCCGCCATCACCGCGGTAAAGTGCTCCGCCGCAGCAGTGGCGGCGAGGGCGAGCTTGGCCGGGGCGTGGGTCTCGACGACGCCGAAGGCGAGGGTGGTGTAGACCTTCAGGAACCGCTCGATCTCGTAGCCTTGGTCTCGGAGCACGTCGAAGTATCTCTCGTGCTCACGCGCGTGCTGTCCTTCCTGGCCGAAAAACGCTCGCACCTCCGACGAGAGCTTTGGATCATCGGCGAACGTCTGCTTGAAGCGGTTGACGCTCCGTACAAAGAACCGCTCGCCCGCCGGGAACAAGAGGTTCACCCCATTGATGATGTGCGTCGCGACCGCGCTGCCAGCGACCCAATGTCTGGCAATCGGGGCGCCCTCGAATGGATGCCGCATGGTCCGTTTGACGATGGTGCGTGCCATCACGGGCCTCCTACTGAGTCAAGTTCAATAGTGACTCTATCCACTATTGAATATGAGTCAACAGTGGCGTCACCAGTGGCCGCTGGGATAGGGTCTGCTGGCTCATGTCCAACCCACGAATCAGGCTCGACGTCGACGCCCGGCGCGCTCAGCTCCTCGAACACGCCCTGACGCTGTTTAGCGCGAAGACCTTCGACGAGGTCAGCGTCGCCGATGTAGCGCGCGCCGCCGGGGTGTCTCAAGGGCTTCTGTACCACTACTTCCCGGGCAAACGCGCGTTGTTTCTGGCGGCGCTGGAGTCAGCCGCCGACCGGCTCGTAAGCGAGGCCATCGTCACCTCGGAGCTCCCCGCGCACGCTGGCGCAGCCGAGCGTTACGCCTCACTGCGCGCTGGGCTGGATCACTACCTGCGCTGGGTCGAGCAGCGCGCGGTGGCGTATCGATTTTTGCTGCGCGGTGGATTTGGCAGCGACCCTGACGTGGCCGCGGTGGTGTCGCGAACGCGCGACGCGTTCGTCGACCGGATCCGTGAGGGGCTCGGAGCCGGTCCCGACGATCCCACCGCCCGCTGTCTGGGGATCGGCTGGGCGGCGATGGTCGAGGTCGTCTCGCTGGAGTGGCTGGAGACCGCGGACCTCACGCGCTGCGAAGTCGTCGAGGTCCTCTCCCAGGCGGCGGCGCGCCTGTTCGCGCCGCTGGTCATGAAGGGGTGACACGGAACGGTGAGTTGACCCGGCCGCCAGAATCGTGCAGCACCACCAGTATGCGCTGGTCGAATCGAAATGTTGTGCCGCTGTCGAGCGTGCTCTTCGTCGGCGTCGTGACGAGCCTGATGGCCTGCACCTCCATGAACAGCCACACGACGGCCAGGGCCCTGGGCCAGGACCGCTGGGAGTTCACGCTGGGGCTGAGCTTCGCGCCCAACTTCGCAGAGGGCTCGGCGGATCTGGACCTGCCGGGGCTCCCCGTGTTGGATCTGAACGCTCGTTTCGGCGTGGCAGACATCGCCGACATCGGGATACGCCTGAACTCGATGGGCTGGTTCACCATCGACGGCAAGGTCGAAGCCTACGACGCCGAGCACTTCACCGTCGCCGCGAAGACCGGGATCGGCTTCTCTATCGTTAACGCGGCGAGTGGCCA
>JAAZYN010000565.1 GCA_014239625.1 Myxococcales bacterium
CCGGGTTGGAGGCGGTGACGTCGGCCAGCCAGGCCATCGCAGACACGGCCCGGAACGCCGGCCGCGCGGTCTCCAAGGTGCTGGACGTGCTGGGTCCGGTGTTCGACGTCATCAACCTGGCGGCGGACACGGCGCAGCTCATCGCCAAGCCTAGCGTGGGTGCGGCCATCGCCGTCACGGCCGACACCGTGTTCTTGACGATCAGCGTCATCCTGGCCCTGCTGTAGCTGGGCCGCCCTGGGCGCTCGCCCCTCCCGCGCGGGACGCGGGCGGGCGCCCGGCGCTCCGCTCATCTCTGATGGGCGGCGGCGCTTCGCCGGGCAACCGGACGTCGCCCGCGAGCGCCAGCGGTGGCATGGTGGACGGCGTGAACGCGATCCCCTTGGACGAGGCCCGGATGTACGTGCTCCAGACGGGCCCGCGCGGGGCCGAGCCCGTCGTGTTGCTGCACGGCTACATGGGGTCCCATCGCACCTGGCGCCATCTGCAACCGGCGTTGTCCACCGCCTTGACCTGGGCCGAAACGCCTGGCGGATCCTGGCGTCAACCATTCTGACCGGCGGAGTCCGCCCGGCCCTGGCCCCCATACTTCGAGGTGGTTTGTGTTTATCGCAAGACCTATTCGCCCGGCAGGTCACCATCCGCCACGTCGTGCGCGACCACGACCACGACGTTCCCATTGGTCATCGAACCCGTGTCGGCCACATAGTCCCAGTCCACGTCGGGCGCCCATCCAGCAACATAGAAAGTGGTGTTCTTCGTCGGCGACGTCACCCGGTCGGACACCACCTTGGACACCTGCCACGCCGGGTTGGTCGGGCACGAGATGACCTCGAGGAGAAGCGCGATCGGCGGCAACGCCATGCACTGCATGACGTACTGCGGACAGAACACGACCTCGGCTTCGGCTTTGGGCTCGCGGTAGCCTGGAGCGCTGCTGCCATTGTCCTGCAGGTGGACCAGGTTCGTCATCCACGACTGCCCCCCGTCGCTGGTCAGGGAGATCAGGGAGGAGTTCACCGTCCCGTTGATGACGCGGAAGCCGCCGTCGTAGCCACCGGGCGAGCCGGTCAGGTTACCGTCGGGGACTACGTAGGCCCCCGCTGGGGCGCAGTTATTGAGCCCTCCGCCGATGGGCTTGTAGCGACACTGCTCCTCGTCGCTCGTGGACTCGAGACAGGTTCCAAAGCCGCCGAGCAGGGGCCCGGTGGTGACCAGGGTGTAGTGGCGATCGGTCATCAACTGGCCGCCGCCCATGACTGCCAACGGCTGAGCTTCAGCCGCGTCACACCCGGACACGTCGGGAGCCGCGTTCAGCGTGAACGTGTAATGCAGCGCTAGGTCCACACCCGCGGGTACAGCGGCGTAGGACGCCGCATCGACCGTCACCACGCCCTGGTCGGGCTTGAGCGCTTTGTGCGTGAACACAGCATAGGGTACGGTCTTCCCGGCTCCGTACAGGCATGCCTTGAAGTGGATAGCGTCCTGAACGTGGAAGTCCAGCGGGATGAACCGGAGCTGCGCCGTAGGTCCAGACCACGGCGCCAGGTCCGAGGCGGCCACGCAGGTCCCGGCGTCGCACTCCTGACCGGTCGGGCACGCGCAGTCCAACTGCCCCCCGCACCCGTCAGCGGCGGGTCCGCAGGCGACGCCGGCCTGCTGACAGGTCAGCGGCTGCAAACAAGCACCGCTCGCGCAGCCACATCCGCCGCAATCGGACGCTTGCTCCTCGAGTCCGCCGCAGCTGTCGACCCAATTGAGCGCGTCGTTGTGGCAAACCTGAGAGTAGTGACTGGTCGGAACACAGCTGTCGGCCTTGCAGGTCTTCGCCAGGTTGTCGCAGCTCTGCCCCCCCGGGCAGCCTCCGCAATCGAGCGCGCCACCGCAGCCATCGGGCAGCCCTGACCCACACTCTGCGCCCAGCGAATCGCAGGTCTCGGGGGTCTTACAGGCGTCGCCCCACGCCTCGCAGCCACAGCCGCCGCAGTCCTGCGCCTTGTCCTCCTGGTTCCCGCAGCTGTCGTACCAGTACATGGCCCCGTCGACGCAGATCTGCACCGCGTGGGGCTCAGGCACGCACCCCTGCTGCTGGCACGTTCCGAGGGCGTCGCAGACCTCTCCTACGGCACAGCCTCCGCAGTCCAGGGCGCCGCCGCAGCCGTTGTTCCAGCCAGAACCGCATTCTTTGCCAGCCTCCGGACAGGTGAGCGGCTGGCCGCAGGTGCCACCCGCACATCCGCATCCACCGCACGATTCGGCCAGGTCCTCCTTGGCGCCGCACGAGTCGTACCAGAAGACATCCCCCGCAAAACAGGCAATGGATGCGTGGGACGTGGGTTTGCACTCGCACTGGCCGGCGGCGTTGCACTGTTCGCCCGATCCGCACTCGCCGCAGCTCTGACCGCAATCCCAGCCGCACTCTCGATCCGAGCAGGCGTCGGCGCAGGACCCTCCGCCGCACAGATACGGATGGCTCTGGTCTCCGCTACCGACCTCCTCGGCCACGCAGTCGAAGTAGGCATTGTCATCCGACCAGCCGCACTTGAGAAGCGCCGGATCGCTGCTTTCGTAGCAGGGGATCTGTTTGGCCTGCCCGTCCTCGCAGTACTGCAACAGACCATTGGGTGTGCAGCAACCCTCGAAGGTCAGCCCAGCGCAAGGATCGCCGGCCGGCGTGTAGCACTGCCCCTCGGCATTGCACAGCTCACCGACGGCGCAGGTTCCACACGAGTGCCCGCAGGCATCGGCTCCACAGGTCGCGGTGCCGCAAGCCTTCGGTGCGGGCTGACCAGTGCAGACACCATCGAGACACATCTCGTTGACCGTGCAGGGGTCCGCGTCCACGCACGCGCTGTTGTCGGGGCGGTTCCTCAGCTGGCAGGCGAGGCTCGCCGGGTCACAATAGGCCTCCTCGCACTGATGGGATGCGAGGTGTTGGCAGTCCTTGTCGATGGCGCACTCGCCGACCGAGGGGACGGGCGTATCCGGCAGCGGCGGGATGTCCGGCCCCGTTCGGGAGAGGTCGTCAACGGTGGTCGCGTGGGCATCGCTCGCGACGTCCGAGGCGACCGCGTCAGGCGGGACGTTGGGAGAGGCGGTGTCGGGTCCCGGTTGACAGGCCAGCAACACCACAGCGACTCCCACGGGTATCCACATCCGTGAGGCACCCACGCCGTGTCGCCGTACGCCGATGGTAGGTGGCCCCTCGGTGCCCCCCGGGTGGCCTTTCGGTTCCGGCTTTGGGTCGGACGGTAGAATTGCGAAGTTCCAGGACATAACGTTCTCCGAGCCTGTAACCAGGCCTGTTCGTGGGGAGCCGAGACGCCCGCTGTAGAAGCTGCGGAGCGGTCACCCTCAGCGCTGGACGTATAGATACAAACTGATATGTATCTT
>JAAZYN010000566.1 GCA_014239625.1 Myxococcales bacterium
CCAGTAGGAAGCGGGATCACCGCCGTCACGGTCACCACCCCGAGAGCGTGGGCGAGGAGGGCCGACGGCACCGACGGGCGCAAGGCGGTGGGCATGAGCAGGCCAGGCGCCGCTGGAGCTCGACCCAGGTACATTACCCCGTCTGCCCAGGGGAGCGTCCGGTGGTCACCCAGAACGACCATGACCCGGCCGGCACGATCATCGGCCTCGACCGCCCGCAGCCTGCGGAGGTCTCGGGGAGCCCGCCTCCGCAGCGAGCGCGAAAGGATGGTCGCGACCGGTCCTACCCCGACAGCGGCCGTCGGGGTCAGCGGATCGTGCCGCAGACGCCAGGTGACCTTCATCGCGCGGCGCGCTCCAGGTGGTCGTCCACGACGGCCAGGTCGACGCCGAGGCTGGCCGCCGTGTCGTCTATGACGCGGCGCTCCATGGGGCTGATGTGGCCGTCCGCGTTGGCGATGACACACAGATCACGGATGACCTGAAAGCGCCTCAGCGGCGGGACACGTTCGGCGACCTGGGCCACGCGCCGCGGAAGCTGGGCGACGATCGCCTCGACGCTCGGGGCGTCCGGCACGGCCCCCGGGCCGAGCAGCTGACGTAGGGACTCGAGCTCGGCGCTGCCGCGCCGCGGGGGGCTCTCCGCGGACGCGACCGCCATGCCCGCGGCAAAGAGCAGCCGCCGAAGGGCTTCGTCGGCGTCGGTCCGTCCTTCCAGATAGGACGGCTCCATGACGCTGAGCAGCTCGGCGGTCTCTGCCTCCAGTCGCTCCACGCTCATCCCTGCGGGCCGCATGACCTCACTCTCGTCGAAGAGTTGCGCCGCCCGGACCCGGATTGGGCTGAACGGGTGCGACGAGAACCAGTCGGCGCGGGTCAGCGTCGCCCCCTCCGCCTCGGCACGCGCGGCGCGGGTCTCCGCCTGAAGATCGGACAGCTGGCTCATGAAGGCGTCGATGTCGATGGTGATTCGGTCGCTGCCGATCCCGGAGGCGAGCTTGAAAAGCCCACGCGCCGCTGGCTCCATCCCGCCCGCGCACATCACCCCCGCCCGGTCGCACGAGATCTCGGCGTAGCGCTGCCAGGCGAACAGGGTCAGGAGGAGAGGTTTCGGGGTGCGCGCCTCGGGGTGGGTGAGGGCGCCCACCGGGACGCGGTGGTGGTCGAAGAGGTGATGGCCCAGCTCGTGACCCAGCACGAACGCCAGCTCGGCGTTGGTGAACGCTTCGAGCAGGGCCGAGGAGATCATGATGAACAGGCGCCCCCCCTCCGGCTTGACGGCTGCTGCGTTGAACTGCGCCGCCGGATACACGAACAGCTCGAACTCCGCTTGTGAGAGGCCGACCTTGGCGGCCGACTCCTCGATGACTCGATGAACGTCCGGCGCGACCCGCCGCGCCAGCCGCAAGGAGGTGGCAAGGAGCTGGCGGCGCGCCTTGGCGGGTGGGCCCTGCCGCTCGATAGCCGCGATCGTCTCGCGGACATATGGGTCCGCCATGATCTGGGTCGAAAGCTGGACGTCGCCACGCGCGATCAGCCGGTCTTGCATCGTCTCGGGCCTCGGGTCATGGGGTGTTGAGCTTGAGGAATTCGACGATTCGTCGCCGAGTTTCGGCCAGCGCCGCCGGCATCGCCTCGGGCGCGAAGCCTGCGTCGATGTCCCGCGCGATCCCTTCGACCCGGAGGCGCCAGGCTTCCCCGCTGGGCCCGTCCGCGTCCGCGTCCGCGGCATCAGAGGCTACGTCGGGTGGGCCGTCTCTAAGCAGCTCGTCGGCCCGCATGACCAGGCTGCGCGCACGCGCGGCGGGACCCACTGAGGCTTCAAGGGCGGCCACCCGCAGGGGGGTGCTGGTGGCGTCATCGAGCATGTCTGCGAGCGCCTCGCGCGCCAGGTCCTGAGCCTCGCGCGTGGGTACACAGTGGATCAGCGGCCACAGATCAGCCGTCTCCGCGACCTGCCGACCCGCCAACGCGGTGGCCGCCGCGATGAGACGTTGGGAGCGCACCACTCGCCGGTCGGACAGGTGGATTCCGGCGCTCCGCACTCGGCGGATCGCGTTCGCCAGGTCTGGCCGCAGCTGCTTCAGATCGACGGCGCGAGCGGCCGCTGTCAGTGACTCGAGGTGGCCGAGAGGGGCAGCGTCTGGAGCCCCGGCAGAGCTGGTCGCGCGCCGCCGGGTGTCAGCGAGATCGAGCTGCCGACCGCCCTCGAGGAGCTGCTCGAGGAGCGGATCGGGGACCGGCTCTACGAAGACCCGCACCAGGAAGCGATCGGCGAACGCCGCGAGCCCAGATTGGGTCTCCAGGGGCAGCGCGTTGGAGGCCCCCACACACACCTTCAGCGGAGCGTCGATGCGAGTGTGACCGCGGCGATAGACGCGCTCGTTGAGGAGGGTCAGCAGGGTGTTCAAGATGGCTGTGGAGCCGAGGAAGACCTCGTCGATGAACGCGACGTCGGCTTCGGGGAGCATCCCATCGGTGACCGTCTCGACCACGCCGCTGCGCAGCCGCTGGAGATCCACTGGGCCAAAGATCTCCGACGGCTCCGTGAAGCGCCCCAGGAGGTACTCGAAGTAGCGCCCCCCCAGAGCGGTGGCGATGCGCCGGACAGCCTCGCTCTTGCCCGTGCCAGGAGGCCCGATGACCAGGACATGTTCTTCAGCCACCGCCGCCAAGGCGATCAGCTCCACCAACGCCCCGCGCTGCACCAGCCCGCGCTGAGCGCGCGCGATGGCCTCCTGGAGGCGTTGCGCAGGACTGTCCCCCGAGGTCAGCACCGTCTCATCAGACATACTGGGAGTATAGCCCAAATACCCTCGCTCAGCCCGCCCCCCGGCCAAGGAGCCAGGCGAGGCGGTAACCGCGCAGCAGGCTGTGCCCTATTCGACCACGATGGCGCCGCTGACCGCCCAGCGATAATCGACCCAAGCCAGGGGCTCCAGGCCAGGCAGCGCCCCTTCGAGATGTTTGGGGACCAGCCGCAGCTCCAGGTGATAGGCACCAGACGCTGCGGGGGCGAGCGCGGTCCACGTGTCGAACTCCGTCACCTCCGCGACGACCTCGGCGCCGGTCGCCGTCGAGCGATGAAGGCGGGCGGTCAACTCGGCTTGGGCCCCGTCGCTCCATGTCGAGACGCGGAGCGGTTGGGGGACGCTCGGGGTGCGGAACCACAGCTCCCATGGGCCGTTGGCCACGCTGGCCGTGCCGCCCAGGTCGACCAGGCGCTGGTCCTGGGTGCTGCGCGCGATGAGCTCCATCCCGACGACCGCGCCGAAGATCTCGAAATGAACCGCGGTGCGGCCACCCTCGAGGGCGGCCCGCACCCCTTCGACCGGCGCGCCGTCGGTCGCGACCCACACGTGGTTCTGGACCCACCGGAACACGCGCCCG
>JAAZYN010000567.1 GCA_014239625.1 Myxococcales bacterium
GTTGCCGCCCCGCAGCAGGGACGCTCGGTCCATCACCTTGCCACTCAACGGCATCCCGGACACCCCCATGAGCTTCTGCACCATGGGGGTCATCAGCTCAGCCTCCAGGGGCGTGCCCCGAGCTTGCTGCATGCGGGCTGCGTAGATGGCGCGCATGCTCGAAGGGGCCCGGCTCGAGGCGCGGACGCCGGCGAGATCCCGCTTTAGCGCACGGGCCTTGCGGCTCATCTCGCTGTGGGCAGCTGGCGGCTGAGGCAGCGTGTCCCGACCTACCGCGCCGGCGAGTCGTCGGTCGCGCTCCTCCCGCGTGAGCCGCGGCGCCATGCCCGAGCTCCCGCTGGCCGCTCGAGCCGCCGAGACCCAATCGCGGACGTACTCGCCTTCGGTGATCGCGTCGGTGGTGAGCTCGCCCTTGATGTAGCGGATTTTGTCGATGACCGCCTGGCTCCAACGGTCGTTGACCTGCGCCCAGACGTTGATGGCGGCGGAGATGGTCTCCCCGGTCAGGGGGTCTTCGGCGTCGGTGTAGATCCCCCACGGCGACTGGAGCTGCGGCTCGTCGATGACGTGGACCTGGTGATAGCGCAGGTCACCGCGGCGCACCGACAGGGCTCCGCGGCAGGTGTCCCACAGCGCGGAGCTCCGGTCGTCCAGCGCGTGAGCGCACTGCTCGGCGGTGACACCCACGGGGAGGCGGGGTCCGCCGCAGGCCACGTGGTCGCCCGCTTCGACCGGGCTGTGGCAGAGGATCACCATGGGGTCCATCTTGGCCACCGCGATCACCCCAGGGCCGAGCTCCCGGGCCTGACCGAGCTCATCGGCCAGGGCTGTGCACTGGTCGGGGTCGCGGTCGCGCTCCGGGTAGGCGATCCCCGCGCGGCAGTCGTTCACCGCCGAAGCCAGCAGCACCGCGGCCTCGTTGTCGGATTGCTGGCCGAACCACACCGGGAAGCGCTCAGCGCAGTCCTGTCCCCCCACCCGCTGGCACTCGGCGTACTTCGCGGTCTGAACCGCCGAGCGCATGGCCACGTCCCACTCCTGGGTCGCCTGTCGGGTCGGTTCGTAAAACTGGGGGGAGCTGCCTGTGCTGTAATACCAGACCACCGGCCGGGGCGTTCGTTCAGCGTAGGGGAGGGTGCAGCGCTGCCGGAAGGTGTCGCACTGGGAGCCGGCGCCAGCGGCGACGCACTCGTCAGCGGTGCCGTCTCCGTCCAGGTCGCGGTTGGCTTCGGCCCCGTAAGGTGTGGTGTCCGGGGTAAAACACGGGATCCAGCCGGTCATGGCGCCGGGGTCGCTATAGAAATGGCTGCGCTCCCAGATCTGGTAGCGGGCCAGGAAGCGGTGCCACTTGTCGTCGCTCATGCCGTAGTTCCGGGTGTACCCGTAGCGCTCGACGTAGAATCCGCCGTAGGCCTGGAAGCGGTAGCCGTCCCAGTGGACCGGCTCGTAGTCGTGGTCCTCCACCCGGCGAAACGAGTGGCGGATCGTCAGCTCGGCCGGGCTGCAGGTGCCCGCCGGCCAGGATCCGCCGAGGAAGTCGTTGTCGAGCAGGCAGGCTGGAAACGCGTCGATCCCCCACCCGAGGTCGCTCAGGTCGATCGTCATCGGCTGGGCGAAGGCCTTGTTGGTGACGTCAAAATAGCCGCCTTCGACATCGAAGAACGGCGCCTCCGGGTCCTGGGGGTCGGTGACGTCGTACGCCAGCGGCTCGTACTCGATCCCGTCGTAGATGCCGATCAACGACAGCGTGTCGAAGTCGTAGCTGTCGACGTTGAGGTTCTTGGACCAGTCGACGCGTACGTACTGCCGTTCATACCAGGGGCGGTCGACGGTGTTCTCTTCGACCACGTTGAGCTTCTCGCCGGTGGTGGAGTTGTAGGCGTTGGTGATGTCGAAGTGGCTCTCGATCTTGAACGCCACCGCGATGACGCCGTTCTGTGTCGCGCCGCCGACGCCTCGCCCATCCGAGCCCTCGATCCGCTCGTACGCCAACCGACCGAGGAGCAGCTCCTCGGTGAGTTGCCAGCGGATCCGGGACACCGGCTGGGCGTACGTCGAGGTGAACAGGGAGTCGTGGGCGGCGCCGTAGCCGACATCTACGAGGGTCGCCATGGTCCAGAACTCGGGATCATCGCTGGGATCGGTGAGGTCAGCGCCGACGAAGAAGGTCTTGTCGATGGCGTACGGCTGGACGCGGTTGATCGGCGCACGCTCTGCGGCGCACGCGCTGACGGCGGCGAGGCACAGGATCGTGATGAACGGGGTCGGGGTACGCATGGGGATCACCTCTGACGCGGGGGTCGCGCGCCCCAGGCTACACCTCGGGAGGGATTGGTACACGCCCTTCGTCCGGACGCACGACGAAGCGCCGAGGCATCGCTGGCGTGCGGTCGCGTCGAGGAGCTGGGAGTTGGCGACGAAGAGGGTTCGTCAGGCGTTGGAGGCTTTGGCTGGACTGGCGAGCTTGCAGGTGTCGCGAGCGGCACCTCTGGATGTGAGGTGATGGGGTGTCGCGACCCCAGCCCCCGGGTCGTTCATCCCATGATTTTGATATACAAGCGGTGCCCATTTCACGACCCTGGGGCCGGGTTGCCCAGCCGGTTGTCCGGGGGCGACCTACTTCCGTCGGAGAACCGCGAGTTCGTATGCGATGTTCGCGCCCATCTCGGGGCTGGCGTCCTCTTTGAGGCTCTCCAGTTGGGCGATGCGCGCCTGCCTGTCGGCCGGCGCTGCCGCCGGGCTCTTGGTGTCGGCGATGGGCAGCTGGTCGTTGCCCGCGACCTTCAGCACCGTCGCCATATACTGCGGAGTGAATTTCTTCTTCGCGGCGAAGGCTGCGTACTCCTCGCTGCCCCGGCTGCTCATCAGTGACGGGACGACGCCGGCCTTGATGCCCGCCTCGTCGTAGTACTTCGTGACCTCGTAGGCGGCAGCGTCGTTCCACTTGTCGGCCGCCGACGCAAAGGTGGCGCTCGGGGTCCCCATGTGTTCGACCTTCAGCTTGGCCAGATCGACCCCGCCGGACGCATCGACCTTGTAGCCCCAGGACACGGATCCGAAGTAGACCCCTTCGTGGGTGCCTTTGGTCCCGACGGCGGCGGTCTCGAAGGCCACCTCGAGGGTGTCTCCAGGAGCCCACTTCTGCTTGGCCTTGTCCTTCAGGGTCGCGTCCTTCGCGGTCGTGGCGGTGCGCTGGCCGAACTGGCTGATGGGCTTGGCGTTCGCCGTGTCCGCCTGCAGCTTCCCGGCGCCCTCGGGGACCTTGCCGTTGTAGGCGTCCACAACGGCCTCCTTCTGGGCGTCCTTCCACACGCTCCCGTTGGAGGCGAAGAAGGGGCTCGTTTGCCCCGAGGACTTGTCGATGTTCGTGCCGCCCTTCAGCGCGC
>JAAZYN010000568.1 GCA_014239625.1 Myxococcales bacterium
CCCGGCTCCATCCGAACCGACCAAGCTGGCTGTCCGGCGACAACATGACGGAACGATGTCCGGCACCGTCCTCACCGAGGGTCGACGTCGCGACCAGATTCTCGGCGGCACGATCGAACCCGAGGGAGCAGAGCGCAACCGCCACCGCGCCCGCGAGGTCCTTGTTCTCACCGCCGTGATCGACGGCGCCGGCGTACCATGCGACGGCCACGTCGGCCTCACCGCGACATGCGGCGATGGCGGCCAGATTGCGGTAGGCCCAGTCTTCGTCGGCGTACCGCGGGAGCAGGGCGCGACTCAGCCGCTCCTTCGCCTCCAGCGACCTCGTGTCGACATTCGCATCCACGTAGGTCAGGCGACGAAGGGATAGCGAGAGTCGGGATGCCGACTCAGGCCACTTCTCAACGGTCTCTCGATAGAACCGACGCGCATCCCGATCGAGACAACCCTGGTCGGCCAGCAACAGCGCCAGTCGCTCCGAGCCGTCGCGATCCAGAATGCGTAGATGGGATTCGAGGGCCAGCGCTTCGCGGGGCTCACCCCTCGCCAGCAGGATCGAGAGCCCTTCACGACGGACCGCGCGAACCATGGGCCCCGCGCCCTCGACGTGCCGATGCCGACCGGCGGCGGCGAGGAGATCGGTGATGCCCGGGTCGTCGCGCACAGCTGCCAGGAGACGCATGCGGTCCGGTAACCGAAACAGCTCTCCAACCACGCGATCGGATGGCGCGTCGATCTCGGCCCATGACTCGAGAAGAACGCGCACCAGCCGACAGACCGTTCGCCTCGACCCGAGCTGTTCGAGGCGCGGCACCAGTTCCTGCGCTGTCTTCGCGAAGCGCGCCGAGCGATCCGAATCGGCGGGCAACTCCAACTGCCACGTGAAGGCGGCGTCGAGCGCTCGCGCCGCCTCGATTGGCGTGGCCCCTTCGCTGCGCTCGTAGAGCCGCGCACGCAGAAACTCCGCATCGCAGAGGAGCGCACGTTCATCGCGGTTCCCAGGCAAACCGACGGCGCGCACGACCTGCGATTGGATCAGGTCGCCCGCATCCATGCGCGGCAGCCCGCGGAAACGGACACGATGGACGATGCCCGCGAGACGCGCCTGGAGCCGGCCCGTCAGCGTGAGCCGCTTGAGGACGCAGAACTTCTTCATGAATGACAGGAGGAGGACAGGAAAAAAGACGCGTGTGGTGGGAGTGAGGTGAGTGCGTCTCTGTCCCCTGATCGGCCATTCGGCCGCAGCGCCATGAGCCCATGAGTCGGGCAATCAAGCCGGTGATGCCGGGCGAGCTGGATTCCTCGATCAGGCGACCGGACTCAGCCCGAGTCGGCGAACATCCGCGCGACATCCTCTTTCCAGCCGCAAGTGCAGCAGTTCGATGTCCTCGAGACGAACGGGAAGGCCTGCGTCATTTGCGCGCCTGACCACCGCGTCCCCTGACGGACGATCGTCCTCGCGAAAATCCACCAGGGCCTCCGCCAGGGCGATCAGCCGCCCATAGGGAGCCACGTGAGCCGGGCCGCTGATGTGGTCGTCGTGATGGCGCTTGATGACGAACTGGAACACGTGCGGAAATGCCCAAGCCGCCGCGAGGCGCGCGCCGCACTCGGTGTGGTCTTCACCGTAGTGCGCGTACTCCAGCTCCAGCTGACGCTTCGAATCGCCGGCGGACTCCTCGATGATCGTGATCATGGCGTTCTGGTCAACGCACGCCATCGCCAGTTGCCCGAGGTTGTGAAGCAGTGCCGCCCCGTGCGCGACTTGCGGATCGAGCGCTCCCGACACCACGTCCGTTGCGAGATGGCTGGCCGCATTGGCGATCTGGACGTTGCGCTCCCACATCCTCTTCACGACCGGCGCGTGCGGCACGAAGACCCTCACGAGCGCGCCGCCGATCAGATGGTTGACCGCCGGACGCGGCCCCACCAGCAGCAACGCCTGGTGCACGGTCTCGACGTGCTCGCGGGTCGCCATCGCAACGGAGTGCGCCAGACGGATCAACTCGCTGGCGAGCCCGGGGTCCGAGCGACACAGTTCAAGCACGCGCTCGTAGTACGAAGGGTCTTCCGGAGCAAGTCGAATCAACTCGCTGACGCTGGCCGGAAGAGCGGGAAATCGGGTCAATGCTAGTCGGCTCATCTCAACCAGAATAAACGGAACAAACCGCAATTGGGGGTCAGCCGCTCCCAAGAAAAACCAGCCGCCCCACCGCCGGGCCCGCTCCAAAGGTCGCTGGCCAGACAGCTTCCGACCCCCGTCGGTCCTCGATGAGCCGGGTCAGTTGCCGCTCTGGCCACGTTTCCCATGGTCCTCCCAGGCGCGCCAGTCGTTGCCGAGGTCAACGCCGGTGAGGCGGCGTAGCGCCCCCGTGTACGCACCGCGCTCGACGCTGACGCCGACCACGGTGACGTCGAGAACGACCCCCTCGGTCACGATGTCGACGATCGGATCAGCAATCACCGCGGCCTGAGCGATCTCGACATCGAAGTCCTTGACGTACGCCCGCTGCGTCGTGATGGCGATGTTGGCGCGAACGCCGCCATTCGGCGTTCCCGCGCGAACCGCCTTGAGCGCGCCGATCAACGGTTGAACACCCTGCTTCATGCCGAGCTCGCCAAGGGCCTCCGCAGCGGTCATGCGTAGGCGTTGCTTCGGGTTCCCGAGGTTCTTCGCGAACAGACGCGCGAACACGGGGTCTTGCGTGACCTTGAGACTGCGAACCGCTTCGCGCCGCACGACCGGCGCGGGGTCCAGCAGGGCCCGCCGATACAGCGGTTTGATCCGTTCGGGTTTGTCGCGATGCGCCGCCAGGGTACGCGCCGACAACCAACGCACGCCCGCTCTCCTGTGCTTGAGCCCCTTGAGGGCCGGTCGGAGAGTGTCTCGCGGCTGCAAGCGCAACACCTTGTGCGCAGCCATCATCGCGGATGTCAGATCCCTGGCCGCATGCGTCGAGAACAGGTTCTTGATGAACCGTCTCTGATCCCGCGGCTTGGTCGCGCCCTCGGCCTCCTCGAACATCCAGGTCCGTGCCAGTTCGAGCGCGAGACGCTGCGCCGGCTTGAAGTCAGGGTCGATCTTGAAGACGAGTTCAAGCTGCTCCTTGGCTCCCGAGAGCAGCCCCTGGTCGATGCACCAGCGCGCCAACGCCACCCGACCTCCGTTGAAGCCCGCGGCAATGCGACCGGACTGCTCCTGATACTGCATTCCGAGCGAAGCGATCGCCGACTCGTCCACGGACCCGGCCACCGTCTTCTTGTCGATGGCCCGGTACCCAAAGACGGACTTGAGGATGCCTTTGCGAGCGCCCACGAGCTTGCCTTCAACGCGGCTCCCATCCAGGAAATCGACGAATCCCTGGGCGGGGAGCGGGCTGCTCAG
>JAAZYN010000569.1 GCA_014239625.1 Myxococcales bacterium
TGAGGGCTTGCGTGATGCGCCTGTTCGCGGTGCCGCTGCTGGCCTGGGCCGTGATGAGCGGGCTGGAGATGATGGGGTTGAGCATCGCCCCGGTCCCGCGGGCGGTGGGTCTCCTCATCGCCGCCATGCCCGTCGCGATCAGCGCGAGCCTATTTGCGCAGCGCTTCGAAGGAGACGTCCGGCTCGCCGCCTCCAGCGTATTGTGGAGCACCCTGTTGGCGTTGGCCACGGTCCCGACGGTGTTCTGGGTCATGACCTGACGCTCTCCGTACAGGCGACGGGTGCACCGCGCCCGCCGCGAAGCGCACATCGGGCAGGCGCGTTTTTTGAAGACGGCGGTTCATCGGACGCCGCACGTCCTCTGCGGATCCGCCGTTCCCAGCCGCAAGAAACATCCGGGTTACCGGGACGCCTCCAACAGCGCGCTGACGGCGGCGCGCTGGGCTCCGGCCCAACGTGACCAGGCGCTGGGCGTCATCCCATAATAGGCGTCGCGAGCGGTGCTGTCAGCGCCATGCTCCAAAAGCCATTCGACCGCCGCGACCTGCCCGCGACCGGCGGCAAAGTGCAGCGGGGTCGCGCCGCCGGAGCCTTTCTGCAGGGGGAGTCCAGTGAGCTGTTCCAACCACCCCATCGCGGCCGCGGTGCACGCGTCCACCTCAACCCCTGCGGCGATCAGCCGCTCGACCAGCTCGGGGTTTCGCAACGCCGCGAAGTGGATCGGCGACCACCACGTCTCGTCGGGACGCTCCCCGCCGGTCGGATCGGCCCCCGCCTCCAACACCATCTCCAGGATGTACGCCGTACCGGCGCCCGCCACGACCTGGATGGTCGTCCAGTCCGCGCGCTGAATCCATCCCCAGTAGGGCCCCACCGCGCCGAGCGCAGCGGCGCGGTCTTTCGCCAGGGCTTCGGCGACTGCGTCCTCGTCCGCTTCGACGATGGCCTCGAAGATCTCGGGGATGTCCAGGCCAGGCGCAGGGGGTGGCTGCACGATCATCAAGCGCGTCCCGTCCGGGTCAGCGATTTCGAACTCCCAGACCCAATAGCGTCGCGGCACGATGTCGGAGAGGACCACCCCATCGAGGGCGCTGAGGCGCTCGTGTAAGCGCTTGATGTCGGAGACGACGAGCCAGAGCTTGACCCCATAGCCGTCACGCTGACACACATCGAGCCGCTGCTCATCGAGCTCCAGCATGGCGAACTCGGCCTCTTCATGGAGCACATCAAAGCCGAGATGATCCCGATAGAAGGAGACTGAGCGCGCGACGTTGGCGACTGGAATTTCGGGAATCAGCCGGCGCAGGTGCATGCGTGAGCCCTCCACGTTGTGACGGTCAGCCTCAATAGCGCGTTTTCGGATTCGCTGCTACCGTCCTGCCAATGGTTCCCACAGTACATTTGGTTTCTGGTATTTTGGGCTCCGGCAAGACGACCTTCTGCCGGCATCTCCTGGACGCTCCTCAACCTGAAGGGCAGCTCGGTATCGTCGTCGGTGAGTATGCCGACGAGGGATACGATGCCGAGCCGCTGCGTTCGACCGGAGCGCTCGTCAGGCAGATCTCCTCGATGCAACAAAAGCATCAAGCCCCCGAGTACATCCGGGAGATGAATCGCCT
Organism: Myxococcales bacterium; assembly: GCA_014239625.1. GTDB lineage: Bacteria > Myxococcota_A > UBA9042 > PHBI01 > JAAZYN01 > JAAZYN01. The sequence continues at coordinate 1,620 of JAAZYN010000569.1, forward strand.
CATCGAGATGGGGGCCTCCCGCATCATCCTGGAGACCAGCGGCATCACCGCCATCGGTGAGACCGGCCGCGCGCTCAAAGAATCGGTGGAGGCTGGACAGGTCAACCTCGGTCGCACCTGCGTGGTGGTGGACGCGGCCGCCTTCCGTTCCCACCAGGGGGCGTTCTCTGAACAACTCTGGGCCCAACTCGACGTGGCCGACATCGTCGTCATCAACAAGAGCGACAAGGTCGAGCCCGAAGACTGTTACGCTGTCCGAGACGCCTGCGCCGCCCGCAACCCGGATGCCCATTGCGTCTTCGCCTACATGGGGCAAGTGCAACGGAGCGCGGTCTTTGGCGCGACACCGGAAGGATGGCTGCCGCGCGTATTGAGCCTCCCATCGTCGGATGCTCCGGCGCCGCGTGAGTTCGACGCGTTCGTTTTTCGCTCCAAGTCCATCTGCATCGATCGCGTCCGGTTCGGCCACCTGTTGTTGAACCTCCCGGGCAGCGTCGCGCGCTTCAAGGGTGTCCTCAAGTGCTGGGACAAGTCGTACGGAATCAACGGGATGCCCAAGCAGCTCGACTACGACACCGCGCCGGTGAGCGGGACCACTCGGATGGCGTTCATCGGCATTGGGCTCGACGCCCTCAAGGAGGACATCATCAGGCTGCTCAATGATGAGTTGCAGCAGCAACTCGCGGAAGACACTCGATAGAAGTCGATGCCGCGTTGGAGGGCCACACGCCGCCCTGATGACCGGTCTGCCGCTCTGCCGCCCAACCGGCGCGGCCGCTTGCGCGGGTCGACGTTTGTATGGTCCTCTGCGGCGGAGCCGTCGATGATCGACGGGCTTCTTTCATCTTCGTGGAGAACAGACATGCCATCACGCGAGCACCGACTTCAGACCCTGATCGAGAATATGGAGCAACGTATCGAGAAGCTGGAGAGCAGCCGGCGCCGTTACATGCGAGGGTTCGCCGCGGTCATCGTGTCGGCCGCCTTCGCCCTGCCATTCATCCCCAGCGACACGAACGCCAAAGGCGGCGGAAAGACACTAGTCGCCGAGCGCCTCGCCCTGATGTCGGGGCCCAAGAAGGTGGGCATGCTGCTCAGCGCCAGGGACGGAAAGAACAAGATCTCGTTCCACGGACCCAAGGGCAACGTCCGGATGACGCTGAGCACCAACGCGAAAGGCCAGCCCATGATCTCGCTGAACGACCCGAAGCAGAACCCCCGCCTGAACTTGCGTTACACCAAAAAACACGGCGCCCACTGGCTGATGTTCGGTGATGACGGCAAAGCCATCGTCAAGCGGATGAAGTAGGCGCAGCGTGGCTCGGGAGCCGGCGCGCAGAGCTCCCGACGCAACAGCCTCTGTGGGCCCTCCCCCGCAGCGCGGGCCGGCGCCGCCAACGAGCCAGCGGCCGGCGCGGTGTGGGTGAGGGTGGCTCACCCCAGCCACAGGTTGGCTCCGCTCACGCCGGACATCGGCGGGGTTGGGCGCCGGCCGCGCTTGGCCCGGATGTGTCATGGCACGTCGCGCGACGACGATGAGGCAGCCGGAATGCGCTGCCATCTTGGATGTGTGCCAGCGTTTGAGTGTGACGGAGCCAGCAGCTTCTGGGCTCAGGTCGTGAGCTGTCGCTGCGCAAAAGGCACCAAACGCTCCAGCCTCGGCGCGGTCGCCTACAGCCTCTTACGAATCAGCGGGTTAGCCCTGGTTAGCCCGGATGTTTCATGGAACTTCGAGCGAAACCAAGGAGGCGTAGTGCTGCC
>JAAZYN010000056.1 GCA_014239625.1 Myxococcales bacterium
TGCTGCTCAGCCCCAAGACCATGAGCCCGTCGACCCCCAAGATCTTCTTGAGCGCCGGCAGGTGCTTTTTGACCACGCTCTTTCTCGATGGGCTCTTCTTGAGCTTCTTGAAGGCGGCGTCCCACTGAGCCTTCTGAGCGATGGGCTTCAAGCCGAAGGCTTCAGCCGCCTCTTCGCCCGCCTCCACCTTCACCAACGCGTTGGCGCGCATGTAGCCGTCGGCCTGCACCTGGACGAAGTGGTGTCCGATGCTCATATCGTCCAACGTCAGTGGAGAAAACCCTTTAATCTCACCACCAACCCACACCTCAGCGCCCGGCGGTTCGGTCTCGATCGAGATCGATCCTTTCGTGTCGTCGCTCGATCGAGCCTCGACCTCAGCGAAGGTGTCACGCGCCTCGATGGTCCAGGCGTACTCCGGGGCCGTTTGATCAGGCCACGCGTTCATCGACGCCCGGATCATCTCACGCGCGGCGGTCAGCTTACCCTGCAATGCACGGGCGACGCCGATGCCCTTGAACGTTCGTGCGATCGACCGCTTGTCGATGGGGCCGGTGAACTTCTTGGCGACATCGAGGACCTGCCCGAACAGCGCTTCAGCTTCGGCGCCCTTCTTGTCGTTGAGCATGCGAAAGCCCTGCTCGAGCTTGCTGCCAATAGCCTGGTCGAAACTGGTCGCGGGCTCGGGCGACCCGCTGAACTGCCGCACCGACTTGATGCTGCCCAGCTGCTTGCGCATCAGAGCTTGCATCGCGGCGGCCTCGGCGGCACCCGCCTTGGCGCCCGGCACGACAAACACGGCCACCTTCTTCTTACCGGCCGATTGCGCATTGGCGACGCTCGGCAGAACCAGCGACACGCTCAGCAGCGCAACCCAGAGAGTTCGTTCCCTCACGTTCATCTAATTCCCCACGTAGGACGGCGTGTAGATCTCGATGTGCCCGCAGGCACCGCCGCCAACATCACCCAAGTTGGCCTCACCGCCCACGAGAATCATCGAACCCGACTGCATGTCCAGACCGGCTTGCCCGGCGCGGGCGAGGAAGGTCGCGTTATCGGGCGCGACGGCCAGGGTGACGGCCTCCGAATCGAAGAACACCACCTTATCGCTCTCCAGCGCCTGGGCACCAGCACCCAGCCCACCGAGGATAGCGACGTTGGTGAAGTCGCTCGAGAGCGCGGAGTGGAAAACGCGGCCGCTAGTGAACTGGTCGGAGAGGTTGCGGCTGGTGATCGTCGGCGCCTGCCCGTCAGTGTCCGAGTAAGTCAGCAAGTAGGCGTAGCCCTGATCGACGTCCGGCAACTTGTCTACGGCGTGCGGCACGCCGCCGGTGACCAGGAAACGCTCGCCGCTCAGGCGCGTCGTCTCGTGAAAAAACAGGTTCGGCGGAGTGTCTCCCTGGATGGACACCTCGACGAAGTTGCCATCGACGCCGTCCTGCTGACGACTGGACTGGCGCATGACCTCGGCTACCGGGTTGCCGCCGGTGCCACCGAAGACCAGCAGGTAGCTTAGATCGTCTTTGTTCTTGATGAACGTCAGAGAGTGGCCACTGCGTGGTTGAAAGCTGTCGAAGCTGGCCACGTTCAGGAACTGAGCCTCACCGCCCTTGGGCAGCGGATCGAAGACCTCGGTGCGTTGGTAGTCCTTGTCCGACTCCAAGGGCCACTCGCCGCCGCCAGTGATCACCGCGAGCCCATCCTTGGTGACCGCAGCCCGCGCGAAGACTCGCGCGACTCGAAGACCGCTGCTCGGAAGCGACCAGCAGTCCGCGGCGTCCGAACATCCATCGCTGCCGGCCGGTGGAGGGGTGAACAGCGCTGCATCTTGAAGACCCGTGCCGCCCGCCTTGGACCAGCTGATCGGGAAGCTACCGTCCGACACCACGTCGAGCTTGCTCGCTCCGCCGGCCAGAAGCACCTGACCGGACCCCGGCAGATACACGGCGATGTGCGCCCCGCGACCCTGGAAATTGGCATGGAACTGGCCGGATTGAACCTCGGCGGTCTGGGGGTTGATGATGAACCATTTGTTCGAGGGGCCGTTCAATTCGGTCCCGCTAGAGGCTTGGAAGCCGCCGCTGACCATGATCCGTCCATCGCCCAGCTTGGCCACGGCGGGGAACCTCACGTTGGCAAAGTCCGTCGTCGGGACCGGCAGCTGCGTCGAGACGCCGATAGGCGTCAGCAACAGCTCGACCGTCGTGCTCTTTTCCTGCTCTACGCTGACGCTGGACGCCGCCCCATACCAGGTGTTGACGCCCCCCGAGCCGAACAGCTCCAGCTTGTGCCCATTGCCCTCGGGGACATCGGGCACGGTCAACGACGTGCCGCTCACGCTGAGCGAACGATCGACCAGCACGCCGACGGTGCCGGTGACGGGATCGGTCCCGGTGACCTTGACGCGCACGCTGGTGATCTCGTCGAACGGGTTCGTGTTGTTCCCGGAGCACGCGCCAGTACCGAGGGCACGCACCTCCATGCGGATGGGGGCCTCGGCGGGCCCTTGGACGCACCCGGTAAGCAAGAGCGCGGCCGCTATCGGCAGCACGCTGCCTGGCCAGTGCCTGATCAACATTGTCGAGAACTCCTCTGCTCTGTACAGGCCCGATCGGCCGACTCCGCCCAGTGTGACACGGCAAGCGCGCTCACGGCGAATAGCTGGTTACCTTGTAGCTGCCGTCTTCGACCTGCTTGAGGGTCATCGGCGTGTTCTGCTTCTCGCTGTAGCTGCGAAGAAAGATCTTGGTCTTGCCGCCACTGCCCGGCACCCGCCGGCAAATGGTAAAGCCCACGTCCTTCTCCTTGCCCGGGATCAAATACTTCTTGGCGTGTTTCTTGGCATTTTTCCAAAGAAACGACTTGAGCGCCGATTTCGGTGTCGTCGTCTTGAACTCCGCGTAGAACTTATCAAAGTTCGCGTTGTCATCGCCCTCGGCGGTCGCGGCGGCGAGCACCTTCTGCACCGTCTGTTCGAGGGAGTTGGCTGCCGGTTTGAGTACCTCGAGGGCCGCCGGGCAGGGCTGCTCGATCGCAAAACGCTCACCGCTCGAGCTGGTGTCCGCCATCTCCAGTGGCTGGGTCTCAGCGGCGTCCTTTGTCTTGCTCTTGCAGCTGGCCATGGCCAGCACTACGGCGAGCGACCCGAACAACATGGCTGCGCGCTGTCGGTGGGGACGATACATCGTTGACTCCTGATAGTGTGGCAATCGCTTCCCTGCGACTCACACGCGACTATTATCATGCCCCCACGAGCGCCTACAAGGTGACTGGGGCAACGACCTGAATACCGAGATGAACGCATGGAAATCGGCGCATTGGAGATCGAAGGCTACTCACTCGGCGGGGTCGAGACCGTGGTGCACCTGCCGCGGCTGCGCCTGGCGATCGATGTCGGCCGAGGTCCCGACTCCCTGGTCCGAGCTGACCACATCGCGCTTACCCACACGCACATGGACCACACCGGAGGCCTCCCCTACCTCCTCGCGCTGCGCCAGCTCTATGGGATGAGCCCGCCGACCATCTACGTGCCCGATCAGATGGGCGACAAGCTGGAGGATATGCTCGCGGCCTGGAGTCGACTCCAACGATTCGACTCGCACTACACGCTGGCGCGGGTGCACCCGGGCGGCAGCTACCCGTTGAACCGAGACCTCGAGTTACGACCCTTCCGAACCCATCATGTGATCCCCTCGGTCGGTTACTGTCTGGTCAAGACGACCCAGAAGCTGCGGTCGGAGCTCCAGGGGCTGGCCGGACCCGAGCTGGTAGCGCTCAAAGCGAAGGGGGTGGTGATCACCGAGGCGCGTGAGCGAACCCTCCTCGCCGTGACCGGCGACACCCTCGTCGAGGTGCTCGACAAGGAGCCGCACGTGCTCGCCGCCGAGGCGCTGATCTGTGAGTGCACCTTTCTGGACGAGCGAAAACCGTACGCCAAAGCGCGCGCGGGGGGCCACATCCACCTCGATGACCTGATGGAGCGCACGGCGGCGTTCCGCAATGAGACGTTGATCCTGAGCCACTTCAGCCAGATCTACTCCCGCGAAGAGACCGCCAGGCTGCTCGAACCATTTGCGCAGCGGGTCGCGGTCGCCAGCGTCTACGCGTTCCCGACGCTGCCCCAACAAGCTTGGATCGGGCCCTTGGCGGGGACCTGACAGGGGGTCGCCCTCGGACGCCTCCAGCCGGCAGCGTGTGGGCGCCGGCTGCTGCTGTCCGGTGGGCTTGAATTCACCCACGCCAGTCCCGCGCGCGCCCTGACAGGGACAGGGTGCACACCGCCGCAGCGTTGACGCCGCGGACGTTCCACGCAGGGCGTTAGCGCCGGTTGAAAGCGTCCAGCTGTCGCTGCTGCATGGGAAACAGGTGACGATACCGGACGCTCGCCGCGTCGGCCGACGCGCTGACGATTTCGACCAAGGGCCGGATGCAGAGCTCATCGAGCTCTATCGAGATCCAGGCGAAGCGAACGCGACCGAGGGCCTCCAGGGTGTGCCCATCGACGGACACCAGATCCATCGATCGCCGACCGATGCGAGCGACGCCAACATCGAAGGTCATGACGGGGACAGGCCCTCCGCCCAGCGTGAGCTGAGCCGAGATCGGCGACGCTTTTGAGGCTTCCTTGGCGCGCCCGACAGGGGCTACGTCGAGCTGGAGCGAAGAAGTGGAAACGGCTGCCATGTGTCCCTCCCCGAGACTGCTGTTGCAAGCAGCATCGGTGAGATGTTTGATCCGTCCAGTTTTTCACCACGTTTATCGGGGCCTTTCCATGAGCCGCTCCCATCCCTCGATCCTGTTTGTATGCCTGGGAAATATCTGCCGTTCCCCCCTGGCCGAGGGCGTCTGCCTCTATGAGCTGGAGCGGCTCGGCCTGAGCGGTCGGGTCCGGGTCGACTCCTGCGGCACCGGTGGGTGGCATGCCGGCGAGGCGCCCGATCCCCGCTCGGTGGCCATCGCCCGCGAGCACGGGGTCGACATCTCCGGGCAGCTGGCGCGCCAGCTGCGATCCCACGACTATCGCGACTTCCAATTTTTGGTGGGGATGGACAGCGACAACTACCGCACCCTCGTGGCCCGCAAGCCTGCCGGCAGTTCCGCCCAGCTCGTGCGCTTCATGAGTCTCCTGGGTGACGACCCGACGCCCGACGTACCCGACCCCTATTACGGGCCTGGAGATGGGTTCATGACGGTGTGGGGCTTGCTCCGCAGTGGGATGGGCCCTCTCATCGAGCGCGTCATGACCGCGGATCCGTGAGCCGGCTCCCCGAGCCCGTCGCGTTGGAGGTCATCGCGGCCACCGACGCCACGCCGATCTCCTGGGTCCCGGTGGCCGGAGGCTCCATCAATCAGGCCGCCCGGGTCGACCTGTCGGATGGGCGGACGGTCTTCTGCAAATGGCACGAGCGCGCGCCTGAGGGGTTTTTCCGCGCGGAGGCGGACGGTCTCCACCGCCTGGCCGCCACCGGCACGGTGCGGGTCCCCACGATTGTCGGGCTCCGCGACGACCCTGCCGGGACGAGCGTTCTGATCCTGGACTACATCGACGCCTCGACGGCACCGGATGACGCGTCCATGGCTGACCTGGGTCGAACCCTGGCAGCCCTGCACGCTCAGGCCGGCAAGCCCCCGGGGCTCCAAGAAGCCAACTTCATTGGGAGCCTGCCGCAGCCCAACGAGACCATCGAGGGTTGGGTGGAGTTCTTCGTGGAGCGCCGATTGAAGCCGCTGAGCGCGGCCCTCGACGGAGCGACGAGGCGAAAGCTGCTCGGTCTGAACTTCGAGCAGCTGCTCTCGGAGCCTGCCGGTGGCTGCTCATTGCTGCACGGAGACCTTTGGGCCGGCAACGCGCTGACCACCGACCGCGGCCTGGGCTACGTGATCGACCCCGCGGTCTACGCGGGCCACCCCGAGGTCGACCTGGCGATGACGCGACTCTTCGGCGGCTTCAGTGAGGCGTTCTACGCCGGGTATCAGACGGTCTCAGGCCCGTTCGACGCCGGGCTCGACGAGCGCCTGGACCTTTACAACTTGTATCCGCTTCTGGTTCACGTGAACCTGTTCGGCGGCGCGTACGTCCGCCAGGTGGCACGAACGGTGGAGCGGTTCGAGTGAAGAGCGTTCATAAAACATCTGCCCGCGCGCTCCTGGTGGCGGCGGGACTCTCCTTGGCAGCCGTCAGCGGGTGCGACAAGGATCAGGGCGACACAGCCCCGGTCGCGGTCCAGGCAGATCCGGCGCCGGAAGCGATCGAGGTCGGCGCCGACACCGCCGACCTGATCTTCCGCTACGTCGACCCAACGACCGGCCGCGTCGCCAGCGCCACGACCGTCGACGAGGTGCCCATGGAGGCCCGAGCGCAAGTCGTCGTCTACACCAACAGCGCCCCGCCGCCGCCTGGATGGGATCACGTCGCCGATCTACGAGAGCTCCCGGCCCAGACGCGACCGCAGCAGGGTTTCAGCCTCAAGACCGTGCGCAAGAAGGCCGCGCCGACCGCGGGGGCGTCGCCTGACCCCAGGCGCGTCGTGATGTTCGTACGCAACGGCTGCGGGTTCTGCCGCAAGGCCGACAAGTGGCTCACCGCCAAGAAGATCCCCTTTGACACCATGAACCTGGACCATGATCCAAAGGCCGCCAAGCGACTGTCGGCCCTCGCGAAAAACGCGGGGTTACCCCGGTCGCGGCTCAACGGGGTCCCGATCATCTTCGTGGGCGACAACGCCATCATCGGTTTCGACAAGAGCCGACTGGCCAAGCTCCTCGGCGTCTGACTCAGCCTACCGGACGCCCGCGGACAGTCGGAGGTCAGGCGCACGCATCGACTCGGATCCACCGCGCCGAACCAGCGAACCCCGGGGCCCTCGACGACCGACCAGAGGAGGCTGCCAACAGAGCCGTTGAAAAGCGTGCTCGGCCATGGGATACCCGGGCGCCATGTGCGCTTCTGTCGACGACGCCAAGCTCAACTCGTTTATCGAACGCGTCACCGCTGGTGAGCAGCGAGCCGGCGCCCGCCTGATCCGGCTCATCGACGACCGCGACCCGCTCGCCTTCGAGCTCCTCCAGCGGCTGTACCCACACGCCGGCAACGCACAGATCATCGGGGTGACTGGAAACCCCGGCTCGGGAAAGTCGACCCTCGTCGACCAGCTGATCGGGGCCTATCGCGCCCAGGACAAGACGGTCGCGGTGGTCGCCGTGGACCCGTCGAGCCCATTCAGCGGGGGGGCCATCCTGGGCGACCGAATCCGCATGCGCGACCACGCCACCGACCCTGGCGTCTTCATTCGCAGCCTGGCGACCCGAGGACACCTGGGCGGGCTCAGCCGGAGCACCAATGACACCGTCACCGTGCTCGACGCGATGGGGTATGAGCGGGTCATCGTCGAGACGGTCGGGGTGGGCCAGGACGAGATCGAGGTGGTGAAGATCGCCGAGACGTCGATCGTCGTGCTGGTGCCCGGCATGGGAGACGACATTCAGGCCATCAAAGCGGGTATCCTCGAGATCGCCGACGTCTTCTGCGTCAACAAGGCCGACCGCGACGGCGTCGACCGCACCATCAAGGACATCCGCGGCCTCCAGCTGTTGGCGGGGCCCATCGCGCAAGACGAGTGGGAGGTGCCCATCGTCAGAACCATCGCCCCGCAGGGGGTCGGCGTCGATCGGCTCGTGGAGACCGTAACCCGGCATCGCGCATACATGGCGGCGCCCGGATCGACGCTCAAGGAGGCGCGTGACCGGGAGCGCGAGGCCCATGTTCTCCGCAGCCTGGCCCGCGACCACCTGACTGTGGCTCTCGAGACAGCCCTGGCTGCCACCGAGGGGGGGGCTGAAGCGCTGCTCGACAAGCTGGTGGCGCGCTCTACCGATCCCTACACCGAAGCCGCCCGGCTGGTCTCCGCCGTGGTCGAGGTCCTGCGTGGCGAAGAAAAAGAAGCGTAAGAGCACTAAGCCGCGCCCGCCGGCGGTCAAAGGCCGGGAGAGTGCGCCGGCGACCCCGGCGGCTGCGACGTCAGGTGACGACGCGCCGACCCAGGGGGCACACGCGGACGCGACCAGCGAGCCCACCGGCGCCCTCGTCTGGTTGGCTCGCGCGACGACCCTGGGAGACGCCGCCGTCGCCATCGGCGCCTTGTTGCTGAGCCTGGCCATGGGAGTCTTCGAGCTGCAGACCGCATACACCGGGCTGCAGACGGCGGCCGCGACGTTGTTGGGGCTGACCGCCGCCTTGCTCGCGGGCGCCGCGTACATGGAGCGGAGAGGGCACCCGCCCCAGCGGGCCATGTGGGCGCTTTCTTTGGCCTTGATGTGCGGCATACTGGCTCTCATGGCCATGATCGGGCGCGATGACGCCCTCCATGGCTCCCCGTTCGAGCTGAGTCGGACGTCGTTCGCGGGGTTTCCCTCCGAGCTCCCTTTCATCGCCATGGCGGCTTGCGCCGCTGTGATCGCCCAGCGACAGGCCAACCACGTGACCCACCTGGTGCTCGTCGGCGCGACGCTCTGGGCCACCGCCGCCCTGATCTGGCCCGTCTACCAGCTGAGCGGCAGCCACGTCCCGCTGATGACGGCCCTCGACGGCTTGTCCTCGACGGACGGGCGCTTGGTGATCGCCGGGATATGCCACACGCTGTTGGCGGTTCAGGTGGGTTGCGCGTGGTGGCTGCTGTGGCAGGGGACCACCGGCGAGCCACAGCGCGCGGTCGCCGGCACCGTGCAGAGCGGACACCTGGTGTTGGTCGCCACCCATCTGCTCGCGGCGGCCGCGGGAGAGGGCGAGACCTCGTTTGTCATCGCCGCCGTGCTTTGGATCATCGGCACCGCCGCGACCCGACTGCTGGGCCGCTACCACTCCCTGGACGAGGCGGTGCTGCGTCACTCCAGCGCGCTCGGAACGCGCGTCGCCGACGTCCTCGTCCCCGGCGTGATCGTTGGGCTGTACGCGTTGCTGAAGACCCATGGGATGGGGCCGTCGAACACCGACGAGAACATCTACTTCTATATGGCCCACGACATCGCCGAGAACGGTCGGTGGCCCTACACCGACTTTTTCTTCGCCCACCCGCCCATGCACCTCGCGATCCCAGCGCTCGTCTACGACGTCTTCGGATACTCGGTGAGCACCGCGAAGCTCATCTCGGCGACCGCTGGTGGAGTAGCCGGGCTCGCCGTCTGGGCCATCGGCCGGCGCCACCTGGGGCGCTTCGCTGCTGCGGTCGCCCTGGTGTCGTTCCTCTTCGCTGCGGAGACGCTCAAGGCGTCGACCAACATGACCGGGATCAACCTGACGACGATGTGGTTGTTGCTCGGCGTCTGGCAGTCGCTCAAAGGGCACGGCCTGCGGGCCGGCGTGCTCCTCGGTCTGTCCGCGATGACGGGGCTCTATGCGGCCGCCGCCATCTGCGCCTGCCTCCTGCTCGGCGTCTTTCGCCGCGACGAGCGGGGCACGCCCGTCCCGAAGCGATTCTGGGTTCGCCAGCTGGGCGCGACGGTCGTGGTCTTTTACGGCCTGCACCTCATCTTCTCGAGCATGGGCGGCGACGCGTACACCCAGGGGGTGTTCGAATACCACGGCCAGAAGCGACTCCAAGACCTGGACATGGTCGACCTGACCGGCCTCGGCTCGCTGTTTCACAACCTGGGCGTGATGGTCGACGGCGCGCCGTTCACCAAAGAGATCTATTACCACGGCCACCTGTGGATCACCCTGTTCACGGCGCCCCTGTTGGGAGGGTGGGTCTACTACACGTCCCCGGACGGCAACAGGTCCCCGTGGCGCTTCTTCGACCCGCGGCGGCTCTGGAACGACGGGGCCCACGGTCGCGCCGGCATCCTATGGCTGATCGCCCTCGCGCTGTTCATTCAGTACGCGATGTTCCGCGAGCTCTACAGCTTCTACTTCACCCTCATCTACCCCTTCTTGGCGCTGCTGGTGGGATACACGCTGGAGCACGCGGTGCGACTCGGCGCCCAGAGCCTCAGCGCCGAAGGGAGACGCTCACTGCTCATGGGATCGGTGACGGTGCTGTCGATCTTCGCCGTATGGTTACCCTGGGCTGCGAACGCGGGGACGATCTTCAACGAGCACTCGGTCCTGACCGGCCGGCTGCGAGGCGCGGCGAGCGGCGGCGTACACCTCGTCTCGGCAGGCGACGCCCTGGAGCTCAACCTGGACCGGCACTTCAAGATAAAGCGTCGAAGAAACGACGCATCCCGGAGCGACACGCCCCCGCCCCACCAGCTTCAGGTCGGTGTGCGTTATGCGATGACCGGCAAAGAGATCACCCTGGGCAGGCTAAAAAAGCGCCGCGGGAGCCACCGGTTTCCGCTCCGAGCGGGGGTCGCTCCACCCACATCGGGCGATACGGTCTTTTTGCGGTGGGCGAAGTTCCCGGAGCGCCGTTACGCTCGGACCGTCCTGGGAAAGGGGCAGCTGGGCAGAGTCAACGACTATATCTGGCGCGAGGCACCGGTCCTTGGCAGCGCGTCCGGGATCGTGCGAGAGCTGTTCTGGGCCGACACCCGCATCAAGGGGCACATCGAGCCCGGCTATCGCTATTACCTGTGGACCAAGAAGCGCAGCTTCGAGTCTCTCGAGCGAGTCGCCCAATACGTCCGAGACAACACCACCGCGGAGGAGACCGTTGCGGGGGGCTCGACGCTCGCTCCACTGGTCGCGCTGGAAGCGGGCCGACGCCTGGCTGGAGACGAGGTCGACACCAACTCCAAGCGTTTCTCCTCGGGGATCTTGAAGGAGCGCGACTTCTGGCAGCGGATCTGCGCCGACAACCTCAAGCTCATCGTCTCGATCCAGCGAAGCTACTTCAACACCAACAAGATGAACGCGCTCAAGACGGTTCGACGGTGGTTCCGGCGAGACCGGGTGTTCGAAGACGCCCAGCTGAGCTACGGTCGGACGTTCCGGATCGTGCTGTACAAGCGCACGGGGGACGCGCCCTGTCAGTGGGAGGACGGTGCGCCCACGCCGAAGAAGGCACCCACGACCGCGCCGCCTACCGCGCCGCGTTAGGCGCGCTCAGCGCGACGCCGTCTTGGAGCGGCCGCGCCGCCGAGCTCCAAATCAGGCCCGGTCCAGCCGCGGCGCCAGTTTCGCCATGATGACGCTGTCGAACGTGACGGCACCCACCACCCAGTTGGCCCTGAGCAGCCCCTCGCGTTCGTACCCCGCACCCTCGAAGGCCCGGACGCAGCCCGCGTTTCGGGGGTCGATGTCCGCAAACACTCGCTGAGCGGCCCCTCGGTCGAAGGCCTGCTGGGTGGCCAGCTCTATCGCACGGGTGGCGAGCCCGTGGCGTTGCCACGAGGGGACCACCTGTATCCCCACCTCGAGCACCCCTTCGCGCGTGTGGACCAGCGTGATGCGGCCGACGGCTCGCCCGCCGTCGCGCGTGATCGCCCACTGTGGGGAGTGGGCGTCCCGGGCCCACAGCTCCAGCAGAGCGCGGGTCGCCGTCACGCTGGGGGTGGGTTCACGGAGCATGTAGGTCAGCTGCGACGCCTCGCCAAAGGTGGCGTGTAGCGCGGCGGCGTCCGTGGCGGGCTCATGGAGCACGGCGTCCCCGAAGGACCATGCGGCGGCCTCCTTCAGCTCAGCCACGTTCAGCGAGT
>JAAZYN010000570.1 GCA_014239625.1 Myxococcales bacterium
TCGAATGCCCGACCGCAGCCGCTCGGCGTTGCGATGGGCGTCCACGACCCGATCCCCGAGGGACGCGAGCATGCGCACCGCCTCGACCAAGCTCACGATGAGCGCCGGGACGGGGGCCGTCGAATAGATGTAGCTCCGGGCGTGATTGTGCAGGTGGACGGCGAGGACCTTCGATCCTGCCACCCACGCTCCGCCGGATCCGAGCGCCTTGCCGCCGGTGTGGACCGTACAGAGGACCTGCTCTGAGAGGCCCAAGGCCTCCACCCGGCCGCTCCCGCGAGAGCCATACAACCCGGTGGCGTGGGCCTCGTCGACGATGACCGAGGTGTCATATGAGTCCGCCAGGTCACAGACCGCCGAGAGGTCGGTGAGGTCGCCGTCCATCGAGTAGACACTCTCGACCGCGATCACCCGCCGCCCCTGTGGCGGAAGATCCGCGAGGGTGCGCTCGAGGGCAGGCAGATCGCCGTGGGGCACGATGTGCTTGTGGGCACCGGACAGACGGATGCCGTCGATGAGTGAGGCGTGATTGAGGGCATCGCTGATGACGTGATCGCCCGGACGCACGATCCCGCTCAACAGCCCGAGGTTGGCGGCATACCCCGAGGAGAAGAGGACGGCCGCAGGGCGTCCACTGAACGCCGCGAGCAGTGGCTCTGCCGCGCGTGGGAGGGGGCCCTCGCCTGACAGAAGACGCGACCCGGCCAGCCCGGTGCCGTGCGTCTCCACGCCACGGGCGACCCTGGCCGCCAACTCCCTATCGGACGCGAGGCCCAGGTAGTCGTTAGAAGTGAAATCCGTCCCCCGACCCAGGCGTGGCGCTCTAAACAAGCCGGCGTGACGGCGTCGGTCCAACTCCGCCCGCAGCGCGTCGAGGAGCGTGTCGGTCATGCGCTCGTCAGCCCGAGGGAGCCCAACAGCGTCTCGTCGGAGCCAATATCTGGGTTCGGCGTCGTCAGGAGCTTGTCGCCAAAAAAGATCGAGTTGGCGCCGGCCATAAAACAGAGCCCCTGAGCTTCCGCCGTGAGGCTCTCCCGGCCAGCGGACAGGCGAACCCTCGACTTTGGCATCAAGATACGCGCCGTCGCGACGGTGCGCACCAGCTCCAGCGGCTCCACCGCGGGGGGCTCCTCGGCGTGAAGTGGCGTGCCGGGGACACGGACCAGGAGGTTCACCGGCACCGACTCAGGGTGGGGATCGAATCCTGCCAGAGTCAGCAGCATGCTACAGCGGTCGACCGCCGCCTCGCCCATACCCACGATTCCGCCGCAGCAGACCGACACGCCCGCCGATCGAACCCGCTGGAGGGTCTCCAGACGATCCTTATAAGTTCGCGTGGTGATGACCTCCGAGTAGAACTCTTCGGAGGTGTCCAGATTGTGGTTGTAGGCCGTCAAGCCAGCCTCGGCGAGAGCCCGGGCCTGCTCGTCGGTGAGCATACCCAACGTCACACACGCCTCCATCTGGAGGTCGCGGACGCCGCGCACCATCTGCAGCACCTGCTCGAAGGGGCGGCCACTCTTGGCGCTGCGCCACGCCGCACCCATGCAGAACCGAGTGGCGCCCGCGTCTCTCGCCCGACGGGCGGCCGCCAGTACGGTCTCGACGGCCATGAGCGGTTCGCGATCGACGGGCGTCTCGAAACGCGCCGACTGCGGGCAATACGAGCAGTCCTCAGGGCATCCGCCGGTCTTTATCGACAGCAGCGAGCAGCGCTGGACCTTGCGCGGGTCGTGGTAACGACGGTGCACAGTGGCTGCGCGATAGACGAGGTCCAGCAGGGGCATGTCGTAAACTGCCCTGACCTCGTCGAGTTCCCAATCATGTCGGATATCGTTGGCCGCGACGTTCATGGCTCGGGATTAAATGGCGTCGACGCGTCGACGCGCAACACGAATCGTCCCTACTTCTCGCGTCCCCAGTAAAGCTCGGCGAATTGCTTGCCCTTGTCGCCGTGAGCGATGGTCGCCTTGATCGCAATCTCGCCCTTGGAGGTGGTGGCGGGAAGTTTCTTGGCGGCACGCAGCGCGCGGTCGACCATGCCCTTGAAGCCAGCGTAGCTGCCCCAGCCTCGCAGCAGCTGACCGTTGACGAAAAACCCAGGCGTGCCCGTAGCCCCAAGCTTGGCCGCGAGATCCCGCTCGTAAGCGATCTGTGCTCTCAGCGCCGGATCATCGAGATCGGCTGTAAATCGCTTCACGTCGAGCCCCAGGGTCTTGGCGATTCCGATCAGATCGTCGCGCCCGAGCAGCCGCTGGTTGATGAAGACTTTGTCGTGGAAGTCCCAGAACTTCCCCTGCCGGAACGCGGCCAGGGACGCCGCCGCCGCGATCTCGGCCTGCCGGTGCATCTTCAGCGCGTTCTGCAACATGACGATCTGGACCTTGTCACCATAGTCGCGCGCCAGCTTCTTGATCGGCTCCACCACGCGGCGACAGACCGGGCACTGGAAGTCGCTGAAGACGAAGACCCGGACGGGAGCGTCCTCGGGTCCGAACCCCGGCGCCGCACCCGGCTTGCCCTCGAGCGACTTGTGAGCGGGGCCTGGCTTTACCGAGACCTGCTCGAGGGCGGGCGTCGATCCAGGATTGCGCTCCAGATCCTTGAGGGCCTCGCGGCCCAGGCGCGGCGTTGATGCCGGCCGCTGCCCCCGGCGTCGGACCCCGGCGATTCCCCGCTTGGGTCCGGTCGACGTGCGCTGCTGGGCACAAGGCATCCCGTCCTCGCAGTCGGCGCTCGCCGCTCCCCCCCGAGGACTCCGCGTCGGTGCCGGCCGACCAACGGCGCCAGCAGGCCGCGAAGGCGGCGGCGCCGCGGAGCTCTCGGTGGCGCGGGCGGACCGCTCCACGGCCGGAGCCGGAGCGGCTGGGGAGGCTGGGGAGGCTGGGGAGGCTGCTGGAGCCTGGGCGGCTGCCACGCGCTCCGGCAAATCCCTGTCACACCCGGCGGACACGGTCGTGAACAGTGTCAACGCGAACATCACCGTGAAAATCTGGTTCAAGCATACCTCACAACTGATTGGGGTCTCGACACCCCACCGGGGATTTTAGTCCCCTTCCCTGGGGCCCGATGTTTGCCGTCTGGACACAGGACGAAGACACCTCGCGAAGGGTTCGCGGTCATTGTTCGGTACAGAAAACCCCAGAATGCCGCAAGACTTCAAGCGTCGGGCCGAGCAGCCGGACCTGCTGGGGGTCCGGTGGCACGATTCGTGCTTAGCATAGTGGCGCTGCCCGGCCCGACGCAGGAATACACCTGTCGGACAGCGCGCACACGATTCGTCCCGGGCCGGGCTTGATTTCTCTCTGGGACCCCTCCCGCGAGGGGCGTCAACTCCGGCTCTGCTCAGTCAGCCCGCATGGTTCACGTGGCCTGAAGCG
>JAAZYN010000571.1 GCA_014239625.1 Myxococcales bacterium
GGGTCCGCTCACGCTGGCCCCGTGGTCTCGCAGAGGCGTAGAGGCGTAGAGACCTCTTCCTGCGGACACCGTGACTCTGTTGGACAGAGCCAACCGGAACCCTGGGGATAGACGACGGCGAGGCGAGCGCGCCTCGGTTGCGGCTCCGACCTCGCCGCGTGCGAGGCGTCGAGCCAGCCCGGATGTTTCATGCTCCTCGGCTGCAACCGGCGGATCCGCCGGTTGCAGCCGAAGGGCCATGAATTATCCGGGCTAGCGGCGTCGGCCACCCCGCCGGCCACCCCGACTTCTGCTTCCGCTCCGGGATCCGCCACGCCCTTTCCAGCCCCCGCTGCGCGACGAGCTGCGGCTCCGCTGAAACTTGTTGTGGTTCGAATTGCCGCGCTGCCGCGACAGGTGCGCGTTGTTCATGCCCCGGGGCGCGCTGGAACTGCGCTGGAACCCGCTGCTACCGCGATTGGCAGCCTTGCTCCGATTGGCGCTGGTGGTGCGTGAGCGTTTGTTCGCGTCGTAGGTGCTCCAGCCGTTATTGCTCTTGCGATGCACTTTGCCATTGCTGCCGGCGTAGACGTTGCCGCGGCGGTCCCGGACTACGTAACCCGAGCCGGCGCGCGTGTTGACCTTGGCACCCCGGGCGCCGGTGGTGCTGCGAAAGCCGGCGGCGGAGCCGCGGGAGTTGCGGTAGCTGGCGCCCTGAACCGCGCGGTGGGGACCGGCGACCGTGCCCTTGCCCCAGGAGGAGTAGGCGTTGCCACCTCGAACCGAGGTCGCGACGACCGGACGACCGTTGACGTAGCCCGAGCTGAAGCTGCGGCGCTGGTATCCGCCCATGCGCGGGTTGTAGTGCGCCGCGCCCATCCCGTAGGTGCGCCCGTAGTACCCGCCGTAGTACCCGCCGCGATAGCCGTAGCGGTGGTAGTGGTGGTAGTAGCCGTAGCGGTAGTGGTAGCGGTAGCCGGTGCCCCAGATGACCGCCGCCGTCATCATCGTCGTCGTCGCTACGAACACGCCCATGTAGGCCGCCGTGTAGCCGACGACCACGTAATCGGGGCTCGTGTCGTAGACGTAGACGTAGGTCACCTTGTGCTTCGGGCTGTCGGCGGGGATCGTGTAGATCCGCTTGTCCACCTTGGTGGCGACCTTGTAGGGCCCCTCGGCCGTCTTGCTCATGAACCAGACGCCGTTGACGCAGGCGTAGTAGACGTTATTGGACAAGATGACGTCCGACGACGTGTTCTCGGCGTACAGCATCGTGGTGCCCTTGATGGGCACGAACTTGGGCTTGCCGTCGTACGTGATCTTGATCGTCGTGTCCTTCTTCACGCTCGCCTGGTGCGGCACCTGGGCCATCACCACCGCCTCCGTCGCCTGCACCGTTCCGGGGACGGCGCTGAGGACGCTGCCCTTGGGGCTGTCAGCCGGGATCTTGGCGAACTCCTTGGGCGGCCCCTCGGGGTGGCCCTTCCATGGCCCCTCGAGCCCCGGTGCGCTGAACCAGCGGCCGGCCAGCAACACATAGGTGCGGTTTTCGCCGGGGAGGAAGAAGAGGTCCTGCTCCGAGTTCTTGGCGTAGAGGATCTTGGTGCCCTTGATGGCGCCGAACTCCGGTGGCCCGTTGGTTTGTAGGAGCGCCGCCTGGCCGTAGTCGACGAGGACCTCCGGCGGTTTCTTCAAGGGCTTGGGCGGGAAGGCCTTGCGGGTCTCCTCGAAGCGCGGCTCCTTGGGCAGCTTTCCGAAGGCGGCGGGCACCTGGCGGGATACCCTCCACGCCTTGAGGTCGCTGCTCTCCATCCAGCTCTGGCCGAGGCGCAGGTAGTAGAGGCCCAGCTGCTCGACGAAGAACACGTCGAAGCGCGTGTTGAGCACCATCGAGAGGGGCGTGTTGGGGATCTTCCCCTTGGCGGGCTTACCGTCGATGAGGAGGAGCACCGCCGGCCTGTGGCGGACGTAGATCTTGGGCGGATCGAAGTTGAACTTGGGCGCCTTCGCGCCCTTCTTCGGGGTCACCTGGGGCTTCTTGATGTAGGCCACCAGGCGGTCCAGGGAGACCTGCATCGGGCCCTTCGGGAAGCCCGCCTCGAGGGCGCTCTTCAAGGCGTCGGTCGCTTTCTTCCCGTAGGCGATCTGCCAGGTGACCTTGTCACGCTTGATGTTGTAGAGGGTGACCTCGTGGGCCTCGGTGTTGCTGATGGTGCTCATGGACGACTCGATGTTCGCCCATGTCTCGGTCTCTTCGCCCTTTGGGGTGACCGCGACGGCGACGCGCACCTTGAGCTTGAGGTAGTCCTTCCACGAGACCACCTGGGGCTGGTTGATGAGCACCTTGTGGCCCGCGGCGGTGAAGAGGCGCGGCCACTTCGCCTTCGGCTTGTCCTTGTCGGCAGCGAGCACCGACGGCGTCGCGGACAACAGGACCGCCAAGGAGGCCCCACAGAGAGCGGCGATTCGCCAGCCCCGACGGGTCGGTTTATTCATCGAAGGGTTCATGTAGCGATTCGTGTGGCGATCCATGTGGCGATTCATAGGACGGGGACCGAAAAGCTGCAAGCTGGGACACATCTGGGACCTCCAGGAGAGCTGTCGCACGGCACCGCACTCGGGCCGTTCGCGAGCGGCGACCGCCGGGCGCGCTTCAGACGATCGACGGGCGGCGAGAGCTCATCCGCTGGCCGAAGGTCCGGAGCGAGCACACAAGATCCCTATGAAACATGAACCACTTCCTGAAATATAGAGTATTTCGACGAGAAGCGCGGCGCGGCGCGGCGCCTCGAAGATGTTGGCGGCCCGTACGGGCGCGGTCGTGTCGAGTTTGCGTCTGGCGCACGCAGCTCCCAAATACGCCATCGGGTGTCCACGCCTGGGTGGCACTGAGCGAGTCCATCCATCTGGCGGTGACCGAGCCACGCGGGTGGTTGCCGAAGTTTCTGGGGGGAGCTCGCCGGCTCAGAGGAGGCGCGACCACACCGGCCGCGTGAGCCGGAGCGCCAGGAACGTCAGGGCGGGGACGCGCTTCTTCTTGCTCCACAGGAACTTGAACTGGCCGTCCAAAAACGGTGCCCCCAGGAAGGCATCTGCCACCTCCACCGACTCGCGGGCGTTGGCCGCCTTGAGCTCCTCTCGGGTGGACCCGGCGCGGAAGCTGCGCTCGGCGCCGTCGGCAACCCACTTGGCAGTGATCGAGCGGGCCTCATCGAGGAGCTCGCCATGCGGCACGACCCACTGGACAAGACCGATCTCCAGCGCCTCGGCGGCGGTCGGTTTCCAGCCCTCTTTGCCCAGCATGCGGGTCGCCGCTCGCTCGCCCAGCAAACGCGGAAAGTGGACGCTCGAGCCGCCTTCCGGAGGGACGCCGAGGCGAGCGAAGGGGGTCGAGAATGT
>JAAZYN010000572.1 GCA_014239625.1 Myxococcales bacterium
TGCAGGTACCCTTCGCTGTCGATCTCGCCGATATCCCCGGAGTGGAGCCAGCCCTCCTCGTCGACGGTCTCGGCCGTGACCTCGGGGTTCTTGTAGTACCCCTTGAAGACGTGCCGGCCCTTCATGCAGATCTCGCCATCCTCGGCGATCTTGATGTCCGCGCCGGGCAGACAGAAGCCCGCCTTACCGGTTCGATAACGGGTCGGCGTCGAGACCGTCGCGGGACCCGTGCACTCGCTCATGCCGTACACCTCGTAGATGGGCACCCCGAGGCTCAGAAAGAAGTCGAGAGTCGACCGACCGATGGGAGCCGCCGCGGTGACCTGGATCCGGCATCGATCCAGGCCCAGCTTGGCGCGCACCTTGCTGAACACGAGCTTGTTGGCCAGACCATACAAAAACGGCTTGCTGTTCCCGTCTTGCTCGGCGAGGCCGCCGGCCAGCCCAACGCCACGCGCCCAGCTGGCGATCTTCTTCTTGAGCCCCGTATTTTGAGCGCCGACCGCCTCCATCTTGGCCTGAATCTTCTCCCACACCCGGGGGACGCCCAGGAAGATGTGTGGTCGAATCTCGCGCAGGTTGTCGCCCAGCTTGTCGATACTCTCCGCAAACGCGACGCAGCCCGCGGTGTGCATGGGCGCGTGGACAGCCACCATCTGCTCTGCGATGTGGCTCAGCGGGAGGTAGCTGATGAGCTGGTCGCCCAGCTTCATCTTGATGGTGTCGATCATCGCCGTGGAGGTCCACGTCAGATTGTCGTGCGTGATCATCACCGCTTTGGGCTGGCCGGTGGTCCCCGAGGTGTAGATGAGGGTACAGGTGTCGTCGGGCTGCTGAGCGGCGATGCGCGCATCCAGCGCCTCGTCGGACTCATTGGCGCCCATCGTCTGAACGTCCTGCCAGCTGTAGACGTCGGCGTCCGCATCCTCCCCGTTCATCAGCACCAGGGCCTTGACCTTGGGCAGCTGGTCGCGCACCGCCTTGAACTTGGCCAGCTGGTCGGCGTTCTCCGCGACCGCGATGGCGCAGTCGGCGTGGTCGGTGATGTACTGGCATTGCTCCGGGGAGTTGGTCGTGTAGATCCCGGCCGGCACGCCGCCGGCGAGGATCGCGCCCACATCGGCGACGAACCACTCCGGGCAGTTGTACCCGATGATGGCCACCCCCTGACCCGGCTCGAGACCGAGCTTGATAAAGGCCTTGGCCGCGTTGCGCGCCTGCTCGTGGTACTCCTTCCACGACGTGGTCTCCCACGTCCCGCCACGCTTGACCTTCATCGCTGGGCGATGGCCGTGGTCGCTCGCGACCCTTTCAAAGACAGAGTAGACGGTGTCGCCAGCGGCCATAGTGCTTCCTCCTGTTGCGCGCGCGCCCAGAGCCGATGCCCTACTTAGCGCATCTGCGAAGCGATGACTACAGCTTGTCGCGGGTCACCGGCTGCGGCGCGGCGGTCATGAACTTTCCCGGCAACGGCACCCCATGAGCAGCCAGCGATGGCGGCACCTCTTCGGCGGGGAAGAGGTAGCGTCGATACAGCCGATGCCAGTTCGCGCTGGCTCCGAGCTGCTGGAAGATGGCATTGAGACCAAAGGTGATCCGATTGAAGAAGACCAACTCCGGCGGAAGGTTGAGCTTACGCAGCTTGACGGGGTTCATCACCGCGCGGGCCTCCGCCAGATACTCGTCGGTGAACGGAAACTCCCGGTCGAGGGCAAAGGGCGCGGCGTGATACTGGAAAAACTCCCAGCAGAAATCACGGTCGTAAGGCTTGCCCGGGAGGATCAACTTCAAGCGATGCATCGCTTCGTCAAAGGCATCTCGGTCCTGGCCCGCGATGGCTCGGTTGAAGCTCTGGAGCTCGTGGATGAAACCGGCGTCGAAAAAACGGATGCAACCGAAGTCCAGAAAGCTGATTCCGCCGTCCTCGTGAAACAGGTAGTTTCCCGGGTGAGGGTCGCCGTTGAACACATGGAACCGATGAAGCGAGTCGAACACGAAATCATTGAGCACGTACACCGCTCGAGTCCGCTCGGCGCTCGTCGACGCGTCCAGAAAGTCGTAGTAGCCCAGGCCCCGCACGAACTGTTGAACGAGCACCTTCTTGCGCGTCAGCTCCGGGTAGACGCGCGGCACGCGGATGAGCGGGTGCCCGTCCCAGAGGCGATGGAAGAGCGCTTGGTTCCGAGCCTCCTTGAGGTAGTCGACCTCATCGAGCATCCGCTCGCGCAGCTCGCCGACGATGGCCCGCGCGTCGGAGTTCGGATACAGCCCTCCGACCATGGCGGCCAGGCCCCCGGTCAGCTTGAGGTCGTTTTCGATGGCGGTGTCGACCCCGGGGTATTGGATCTTGAGCACCACCTCGGCGCCATCCAACAGCCTGGCTCGGTGCACCTGGCCGATACTGGCCGAGGCCAGCGGCGTCTCATCGACGCGGGCGAAGTGTCTGCCCAGATCCGCACCGAGCGCCCCCTCGATGACCCCCCTGGCGACCGACCACGACATCGGCGGGGCGTCGTTCTGGAGACCCTGAAGAGCTTGTTTGGCGGCCTCGGGCAGGGCGTCGTTGGCGAACGAGACGATCTGTCCGAGCTTCATGAACACGCCCTTCATGTTGCCCATCACCGCGGCGGCCTCCTCCGCGGTCTTGAGCTGGTGCGCCTCCCGCAGGGCTCTGCGACGCTTTCGAGTGGCGACCACCATCCGCATGCGCAGCCACGCCTTACGCAGCAACACCTTTCCTGCCAACCTGGAGACCTGCGCCGCCCGCACCGACATCGCGGTGTTTATCCCGGCGGCGCTCTTACGACGCGCGCGAACCGCCACGAACGCGCCGAGCGCCGCTATCATCACGGCGATCGACGCCACTATCCACCATCCGGTACCCATCGTCTGCTCCATGCCACGATGAGCGGGCCACCGTCTACGCCATAGTTGAGGGTTCCATGCTGAGCCGACGTGTTGTTCTGACATTCCTTGGGCCATTCGCGCTGCTGGCTTGCCCCGGCGGCGACCCGGGGCCGTTCGATGGCGGGATCACCGTCGACGCGCCCATGTTTCCGACCTCCGATCAGATCACCGTCCCCGATATTCCGGCCAGCGACCCGACCCCCGATGACGGGCCCAGCCCGGACATCGGGGTGGACACCCCGGAGCCGGAGTGCCAGTTCGACTCGGAGTGCCCGGACGATGGCCTGGGCCTCTGCGAGCGGACGTACTGCAGCGCAGCCAGCGGTCAATGCGTCGTGGAGGACCAACCGGACGGTGCCGACTGCGCAGGGCAGCAGGGCCTGTGCGTCCAAGGCCAGGTCTGCAGCGGTGGGCTCTGTCAGCCCGGAACGCCCCCGGACTGCGCGGACACCGACCCGTGTACGGACGACA
>JAAZYN010000573.1 GCA_014239625.1 Myxococcales bacterium
TTACTTCCGCTGATAGCTTTTCCATTCGCGCGCGTGATCGGCCGCCAGAGGTTCCTCAACGCCCTGCAATACGCGACCACGGTCTTTCCGTCTGGGGCCGTCACCTGCCACCTGATCGTGGGATTGGAGCCTCTCGAGTCTACCCGCGCAGGGATTGTGGACCTCACGCGCCGGGGCGTGTTGCCGATCTTGCCCGTGTATCGGCCATTCAAGGGGCGCGATATGCGCGGCGACCATCTGGTGAGCGCGATCGGCGAGCCCACCCTGGAGGAGCTCGTGGAGCTCTATGGTTTTCTGTTCGAGCAGGTGAGCAAGAACAAGCTGAGCATGCACATCGTCCGCGACATCAGCATCGTGACCACGCCGCTCGAGGCCCGCTTCTTTACCGGCAAACGCGGTTTCTGGGATGGCCTCAAGAACCGGGTTATGAGTAGTCGAGTGATGCGAAAAACCAGTGCCAAGCTCTCCGACCTCCGCCGGTCCCTGCGGGTGCGCGAAGTGTCGGGTGTGATCGACCCCTGACGACCATGTCCACGTTCGTTCGACCACCCTCAACGGCGTCTCGGAGCGCTCGGTTGGCGCTGCGCGGTGCTGACGCTCGCTGGCGCTGGGGCATCCCTGGCTGTTCGACCGTCGGGCGCCGCCGGTCGACGCGCCCCCCCGGGCCCCAGGGCCGTATGATGAACGAGGCCGGCCCTCCCCGCCCCACGACCCGAGGGTAACGTGGAGGACCACGCCAACAGCGAGGAGCCTGGAGCCACCCGCTTCGAGATCGATCGTCGGCCCCTGCTGCTCGTGCTGATGAGCCGGCTGTCGCGACAACTCTGGTTGGCGGCATTCTTCCTGGTGTTCGCTGGCCTGGTGGGGGCGGAGCCCCCTGAGGGGCTGAGCGTGGCTGGCTGGCGCACGCTGTGCATCTTCTCGCTTTGCGTCGCGCTCTGGGCTACGGCCCTTCTCCCGTTGGCGATCACGAGCCTCCTGGCCATCGCCCTGGTGCCGTTGCTGGAGGTGATGCCCGCCGCAAAAGCGTATGGTTACTTCGGCAGCAAGGTCGTCTTCTTCATCCTGGGTGCGTTCATGTTGTCGGCGGCCCTGACCACCTCTGGTCTATCCCGACGCCTCGCGACCATCGTCGTGCAGCGCTTCGGTAAGACGCCGCAGTCGCTGGTCAGAGCCGTCTTCCTGCTGTGCGCTATGGCGGCGACGGTCATGAGCAGCCACGCAGTCGCCGCCATGGTCTTCCCGATCCTGGTGGACATCGCTCGAGCGCTTCAGCTCCGACCGCTGCGCTCAAAGCTGGGGATGGCGCTCTTTTTTGCGATGGCCTGGGGCTCCGTGATCGGCGGCAGCCTGACGATCCTGGGAGGCGGTCGTGGACCGCTGGCGATCGGGCTCCTCGAGGAGTTCGCGCCCGCAGCAGGCACCACCATCGGCTTCGGCGAGTTCATCGCCTACTCCGCACCGATGGTGCTGATGATGCTCGCCTTCGCCGGGTTCGTGCTGAGCCGGATCGAATTCGAGGTCACCTCTACACGCGCAGCCCGCGAGCGGCTGGGCGCGGCGCTTCACGACATGGGCAAGATGACGAGCCGCGAGAGCATCGTCGGCGTGACCGTGCTGACCACGGTGGCGCTGTGGCTCTTCGCCGGAGACCAGTTGGGCCTGGCCAACATCGCCATCGTCGCGATGGCGGCGCTCTTCGTCATGGGTGCCATGCGCTGGCGGGAGGTGGAAGAGAACGTCAACTGGGGCGTCCTCGTCATGTACGGCGGCGCCATCTGCCTGGGCGGAGCGATGGAGAGCTCGGGAGCCGCCTTGTGGCTCACCCGGGACCTGCTGAGCGCCACGGATGTGTCCGCGGAGGTCCTCCTCATCGCGGTCGCGCTGATCTCAGCGCTGCTCACCGAGTTCATGAGCAACTCGGCGGTGGTCGCCATGCTCATGCCCGCGGCCCTGTCGTTGGCTCACGCCCAGGGGATCAACCTGGCCGCTATGACCATGGTCGTCGTGCTACCATCAAACTTCGCGTTCATGTTCCCCGTGTCGACGCCCGTGACCGCGATCGCGTGGTCGGCGGGCTACTACACCCCCAGCCAGGTCATGGCGCGGGGTCTGACGTTGCATCTAGCCGGACTGACCGCGATGATCTTCTCCATCATTTTTATCTGGCCGGCCTTCGGTCACGTATAACGCCATGTCTCACATTCTCGTCATCATGACCCCCGCCCGCAGCTGTGAAACCCTCGTGGAGCAAGCGCTCTCGGCAGCCGCCTTGGGACCATCCAACGGCCAGGTCACGCTGGTGTGGCTGATGGATGAAGACCGGTCCGATCATCTGCGCGACTGCCTGGAGAGCCGAGGCTTCGTCGGCGCCGGGCCGGCCAAGAATGTGCAGCGCCTGATGCACGAGACGGCGATCGATGAAGGCAAGCAGCAGCTCGATGAGCTATCCCAGCGGGCGGAAGCCAAGGGTCTCACCGTGGAGACGGAGCTGCTCAACGGTCGACTCGAAGAGTCGGTGTTGAAGCTCTATGAGCGCTACAAACCCGACAAGGTGTATCTGCCTATCGGCCGACTCGGGCCACTGGTGAGGCTGTTTGGCGAGCGAGCTCTCAAACGGCTCAGAAAGCGCCTGGGCGAGGCGCTGATCACCGTGTGAACCCCGGCCGGGCCACGACCGCACCTTTTGCGCGCGACGAGACTTGCTAGGCGCGCCCCCTTGGTGCACATTCAGCCCGGGCTGCAAACGGACCAGGAGTGTCGCCCATGGCCTATATCGTTGCCGAGCCGTGTATCAAGTGCAAATTCACCGACTGCGTCGCGGTGTGCCCCGTTGATTGCTTCTACGAGGGCGAGACCATGTTGGTCATCAGCCCCGACGAATGCATCGACTGCGGCGCGTGCGAGCCGGAGTGCCCCGTGACGGCGATCTTCGAGGAAGATGACTTGCCCGAAAAGTGGAACAAGTACATTGAGATAAACGAGCGACTAGCCACGGAGTGGCCCGTCATCACGGAGCAGAAGGAGCCTCTCGACACCGCGGATGAGTACCGAGATGTCGAAGAGAAGTTCGAGCACTTCAACGAGACTGCGGGCTCTCAGTAACGCTCTCGTACAGGTCAATAGGATTCCACGCACCCTCGAGGGCGGCGAGGAGTTCATCGGTGGCGGGCAGGCCGGCTGACGTCGCGGTCACGCCGGTTGTCACTTGCACCACTGTGACGCCGGGGATGTCGCTGTTGTGCATCGCGCGCTCGATGGCGCGGCTGATGTGTCGTACCCGTGTTGTGCTCTGAGCCATCGGTAATCCTCCTCGGAGTGGACCGTTTTCAGGCTCCGTGAGCGCTGGGGCTGCGTCAATTTTTTGGGCTCACCCCG
>JAAZYN010000574.1 GCA_014239625.1 Myxococcales bacterium
GATCCGCCGGTTGCAGCCGAAGGGCCATGAATGTTCCGGGCTAGAGCACGGGCCGCGTCGAGGTGCCGAGATGGGGATGACGAAAATTGCCTGAACCCGCCACGCGGCGCTACGGTGTGAACGGGAACCGACTCCGTGAGCGAGCCATCCGGATAGCCTCCGCTGGCGCCACCCTCGTGAGGTGCCCTCCGCCCCATCAGCGAACACAGAATCATGGTCACCATCGAGGATGTGATGACTTCCCCGGACACAAGGCGCGCGCAGACCATCGGCTCACTTGGTCGGCGGGCATCAACTCTCCCGCCCTTGATCCGGCTTAGTCTGTTAAGCTCATTTTCGACTCCAACGTTGGTCTACACATGGTCTTCAAATGGCTAAAGAACGCCACGACGGCTTCCAGGGACGCCACCGAAGAGTCCCGGATCGAGAGCGGTACGTGGACCGAAGACTCCCTCGAGACCCTCGCCTTCTTCATGCGGACCTTCGGTCACGGGGGGTTCGACACCGAGAGCCGGACGGCCGAGGAGCTGCTCAAAGACTGTGAGCACTGGTCTTCGCACCTGCTCGAACAGGGTGGACCGAGCGACTGGAAAGGTCTTCGGGTCTTCTTTCGGCAGGCTCGCAGCGAAGAGCACACCTTCATCACAAGCACCCGCGAGAAGACGCGCGACCTAGTCGCTGACATGGTCAGCGGGCTCCGTGGCACCCTCGCCGCCGATGCTCACGCCGATTCGGTCGTCTCGGACGCGATGGACGAGCTCAAGCACGCCTCGGACAAGGGAGATCTCGACGCCCTCCGGCGCTGCGCCGACCACGCGGTGACCGCCGTTAAGTCCGCCATACGCGAGCGCTCCGCCCGACAGCGCGCGGAGCTCAAGCGCCTCACCGAGCAGGTCGCGCAGATGCGAGGCGACTTGGCCGCGGCCCAGGCGACCGCCCAGATAGACGGCTTGACCCAGGTCTACAACCGCTCGAGCCTGGACGCGTACCTCGCGAGTATGGTCGGCTCGCCCGCCCATCACCGCTGGCCGACATGCCTGCTGATGCTGGACGTCGACCACTTCAAGGCGGTCAATGACAATTATGGTCACCACACCGGTGACCTGCTGTTACGCTCCGTCGCAGACGCCATGATGCAAGCGTGCCGGCGCGGGTCGAGCTTCGTGGCGCGATATGGCGGTGACGAGTTCGCGGTCGTGCTGCGCGAAGCAGACCTCGCCAGCGCCCACAGCGTCGCCCAACGCCTGCTCACCGCCATCCGAGCCATCAAAGTAGCCACCGCGCCGGAGGTCTACGTCACATCGTCCATCGGCATCGCTCAGCTGCAACCCGATGACACCGTTGAGACGTGGCTCACATCGGCCGATGACAAACTCTACGAGGCCAAGCGGAACGGACGCGACCAGGCAGCTTGAGGGCACGGGGGGGCCGCATTACATGGGGTGAGGCCACGCGCCGCGCGGAGGACCAAAGGCGCCGAGTGCGACGCGGACTCGGCCACACGCGATGACACGATGCGGGGACGGCCAGGCGCGACACCACGCCCCGCTCACTCCATCAGGTAACCCTCGAAGCAGTAGAAGCGCCGCCCCGCGCGGGGCGAGGTCACGACCAACGTCAGCGCGGCGGTCTCCCCGGCCCACTGCGTCGTGTCGAAGGAGAACGCGCGATAGCCACGCTGATCGGGGGCCACAGTGGTCCCGAGGGATCGACCGTCGACGAAAGCCTCCAGCGTGACCGCCGACCGCCCACCGCCGCCGACCGCCTCATCAGCGATGCCATGGCGCCCCTCGAGCGTTTCACCGAAGGTCAACGAAGGCCAGGTCATCTTCACCTTGGCCTTCTCGACGGGGTGAGCATGGATACAGTCCCTGGGAGTGCCATCCAGGACCATGACTTTGGGCTCCACGACGTTCCAGGGAGCTTGCTTGCACTGGAAACGGTCACCGCTTTGTCGGCACCCGGCGTTGGCCGCCTGCCTGGAGCCATCAGCCCAGGCATCGAGCACCGTCGACACCTGCGCGCTGTTCAACTCGTCACGCAATGAGAGACCTTCGTGACTCTCTCCACGGGTGCCCGCCCAGACGACCACGCCCAGCAGAGCGAGCGCTCCAACCACCGCCGCTACCCGCTCCAGCCTCGGGACGACGCGGTCGGTCCACCAACGCGACACGCGTCGGACACGCCCGATGCGGCGACGCAAACCGAACAGCACCATCAGGAGCAACGTCAGCAGGCTGATGGCGCCGGCCACTCGAGTGACCCCGGGCGTCACATACTCGAACCGGACCACCCCGTCGCGGCCAGGGCGGACGCTCATGTAGATCGCATCGCGACCGATCCTGCCGGAGGCGATGTCGAGCGGCTCACCGTCGATGGACGCCCGCCAGTGAGGGTGACTCGCCACGTGGACGATCAGCTCGGTGTCGGCGGAGGCGCCATCGAGGCGCACTTCGGCGATGCCTTCGTCGGGCTCGAACACGAGCTGCTCGCTGGTACCTGGCCCGCGGACGGTGTGTCGATCCGTGGTGAAGCGATTGAACGCATAAAAGTTCAGGGCTCCAAACGACTTCAACAAGGTGTAATCCTTGCCAAACATCCTGCGCGTCGCGAGCACGTATTTGACGCCCACCGCCTTGAAGAAGGCCGGGTCTGCGCGCTCGGGCTTGTGCTGGAAGTTGGTCGCGGGCATGAACCCGGTCTTGAACGCCTTGGTGTGATTGTAGACGGGCGCCGAGGCGAACATATGGTCGTGGCGCGGGGAGACGTAGGCTATCCGGTAGTCCTCGTCGCTGGAGTCTCGCAGCTCGCGGCTGTAGTCGAGGAACGCCTGGTAGCCCTCCCACTCCGGCCGGTCGGCGCGGAGGCCGATGTGATTGGCCGTCTTGACGTATTTGGCGCGGAACGCGTCCACGACCGGCTCGAGGAAGGGGGCCACGAAGAGGACACCCACAAACACCAGGGCGTAGCGCCTCAGAACATACCCACTGGCGGTGTTGGGCTGCTCGGCAGAGGGCCTGTCGACCGCGACCCGCGACAGCATCAAGCTGACCCCGTAACCCGCCAGCAGAAAGACCATGAGCTTGGCGGGCGCGGTGAAGCGTTTGAAGATCACCTGGCCAAAGCTGTCGCTCAAGCCCGGCAGGTTCCATTCACTGTAGGCGGTGGTGCTGATGAAGAACATCACGAGCGCCGCGGCAATGGTCAAAAAGACAGCCGGCCAGTGGCGACGCCAGAGCGCCGCCACTCCGCCCAAGATCGCCAGCCACGGCACCGCCGGCCACAGGTTCTCGAACAGCTGATTGTTCATCAGCTGCCGCGCCATCCCGTCGACGCTCTCGTACAAGGCGCCATACTTCGCCCAGTGACTCGAGAA
>JAAZYN010000575.1:0-3113 GCA_014239625.1 Myxococcales bacterium
CCTGCGCCCTCGGTCCTTGCCAGCGACGCCGATCGCTCGCCAATATCGAGCCGGACGCAAACGAACACCGACAATAGCGTCTGCGCTGCGGCTTCGCTGCTCGTTGGCGAAGAGACGTCCTCTAACCGAGCCGTTGTGGCAGCGGTCAATGAGTCTTCGTGCGTGCCTCTTGGTGCTCGGGTTGGCGCTGTCACCGGGGGCGATCGGCTGCTCCGCTCTCGCTGAGCGCCGCCATGCGAATCATGGCCTGGCCGCGACTCGCGCGGCGGCATGCCAGCTGGCTCTTCACTTCTCCGTCATCGACCTGGTTCCGGCGGGGCGCGATGGAGTATCGCTCCGGATCACCCACCCGTCGCCCGACGAGGTTCAGCGAAAACTCCGCTCCCTCTGGCCGAAAGGGCCGCCGCCTGGAGTGTCGGAGGTGTCGGTCGAGCGTGCCCGTCCGAGGCTGGTCGTTGTGTTGGATGACTTCGGCCTGCACGGGGCCCAGCTCGAGACGGTGTGGGGGCTCGGCGAGCCTTTCAGCTACGCGATCCTCCCGCGTCAGAGATACAGCGCCCGGTACGCTCGGTGGTTGGCCGCCCGAGGAGCCTCGATCCTGGCGCACGTACCGATGGAGCCAGAGGACACAAGGCACATGACCCTGGCTGGCTTCCTCAGGGTCGGGATGAGCGACGCTGAGAGGGTGCGCATGTTCAGAGAACATCTGGAGACCGTGCCGGGCGCGGTCGGCTGGAACAATCACATGGGAAGCCGGTTGACGGCTCTTGCGCCGGCCATGCGCGCGCTAGTAGCAGCTTCCGAGGCCCATCATCTGGTCTTGGACAGTCGCACCTCCGCCCGCACCACCCTGGAGGCGGCTGCGCGAGAGGCCGGTCGGCCAGCCCTGCGCCGCCATCTCTTCCTGGACAACGTGCGCGACGTCAGCCACATCCGCACCCAGCTCGCCGCGGCCCTCCGCCTCGCGACGCGCCGCGGGGCCGCGGTCGCTATTGGACACCCCTACCCCGAGACCATCCGGGCCCTCAAACTCTTCGTCGCCGAGCACCGGGACGAGGTTCAGCTGGTGCCCATCGAGCGCGCGGTGCCGGCCCAGGTCGCCCCGGTGTGGCGACGTCACTGCAAACCGGGGCTCGGCCTCCACTCCACAGACGACCCGCGATGACGCCACGGGCGGCTCGAGCGGTTGACGCCGGCCTCGCCCCTCAGGGGGACCGGCGCCATCCGATGCTCCTCAGCGCGCCGGCATGATGCACACCCGCCGGAAGGCGCCTTCACCCTCCGACTTGGTCGTGACCCCCGACACGTCGCGGAGCGCCATGTGCACGATGCGGCGGCTACGCGGGTCCAGTGGGCCGACCTTGACCGGCTGACCTTCGCTGACGACACGGTCCGCCAGGACCCTCGCAGACTCGCCCAGGTCCTGGTCGCTCTGAGCCTTTGCGCCCTGGCTGTCGACGACGATGCGTTTGCGATCCTCAGCGTCGAAGTTGACGATCTTGTCAACGAGGTGCTGCACGGCCTCGAGCAGCTCCATGTTATTGGCGATCAGCGCCGGGTGATATACCCCGCTGTCGAGGTCGAAGCGGACGACGTCATCGTCCTCGCTCATGTCGACGTCCATGCCAAATCCCATGCCCGTCAGGATGTCGCGCATCACCTCGTGCGCGTCCTCGGCCAGCTCGCTGAGCTCGATGCCCTCGGCGACGTTCATCGAGACCTGGCTGGGACCATCCGCCGGGATGTCAGGAAGGCGTGGCTCTGCCCGCCGTCGCCGCCGTCCGCCGCGCCGATCATCACCGCGGCCCCCACGATCGTCGTCGCGCCCGCGCCGGCCTCGGCCTCGGCCTCGGTCTCGGTCTCGGTCTCGGTCTCGGTCGCGCCCGCCTCGGCCTCGGTCGCGCCCGCCTCGGCCTCGATCTCGGTCGCGCCCGCCTCGGTCGCGGTCACGACCTCGCGAATCACGACTGTCGGAGCGTTGCTCATCGCCATCGCCTTCGACGGTCTCCACGGTGCCGTCCTCGCGCACCGAGTCGCCCGTGAGCGTCTCCGTCAACGGCGCTGCAGGCGCCTCCGATGGCCCTGCCTCCGCGATCTTGATAAGGGCCATCCCCCCCATTTGCCCGGCAAGAATCTCGAACTCGAGCTCGCTGGGTTCGATGCCGAGGTGTCGGGCGGCGTTCTTTTTGGCTACTTCGAGGTTGCGGCCACTAAATGTAGTCTTGCTCATGTTGTGATTCCCATGCGTTTCCGGATGACGAGATTCTGCACGATAGTGAGGATCGTGTTGACGAGAATGTAGAGCACCAGGCCGGACGGCAGAAACAGCATGAAGACCGCAAACATAACGGGCATGCCGTATTTGAGGAGCTTCTGCTGCAGGCCATCACCACCGGTGCTGGTTGTTAGTGCTGATTGAGCGAGCATGAGCCCGCCCAGGGCGACGGGCATGACGTAGTAGGGGTCGCCGGCCGAGAGGTCCTGTATCCACAGGCCGAGCGGCGCATGATAAAGTTCTACAGCGTTGCCGATGGTTTGGTACAGGGCGATCCAGATCGGCATCTGAAGAAGCATCGGAAAGCAGCCCATCAGCGGGTTGAATCCGTGACGCTTATAGAGCGCCATCATCTCCTGGTTTTGTTTCTGCTGGTCGCCCTTGTTTTTCTCTTTTATTTTGGTCATTTCGGGCTGGAGCTTCTTCATCATCTGCATGTTCTTGAAGCTCTTGTTGGTGAGCGGCAGCAGCAGCCCTTTGACCAGGATGGTGAGCAGAACGATGGCCAACCCCCAGTGGCCCGCCCAGGAATGAAACCACTTCATGAGCCCGTGCATCGTCTGGGCGATGAATCCCAGCATGCCGTAGTCCATGGCGGCGACCAGGTTGGGTTTGGGTTCCGAGGCCGCGTCGATGTTCTTCAGGACGCTTACGTCCTTGGGGCCCGTATAGACGCTGAAGCGGTACATGTGCCGTTGGCGTCCTCGCAGCGCGTCCCAGGCCTCGTTGAGCTCCCGGATCTTGTTCTCGTCGGCGCCCGCTTTGGCTTTGATCCATGCAGCTTTGAGCTTGTTGGTCGACTGGGTTGGCTCGGCGTCGAATAGCCGCGCCAGAGCCT
>JAAZYN010000575.1:3123-3375 GCA_014239625.1 Myxococcales bacterium
GACCGTCGCGCTTGGGCATCCAGCTGGGTGTGCAGGTGTGCTCGGGGGCTCGGAGCGTCTGGACCGACGAGGACCACAGCGTCGCCGCGATGACGCCATTCGGGTAGGCCTCCAGCTGACATTGGCCATCCGCCAAGGACCGGGCGATGGCCGCCGTGATGAAATAGGTCGTGTCCAGCCCGATCCAGTTGGTCTTCTTGGCGAACCGCAGGGGAGCGCCGCCCTGGTCTTGCAGCTCTTCGAGCAGCTCGG
>JAAZYN010000576.1 GCA_014239625.1 Myxococcales bacterium
CGACTTTTCCTCGGTCAACGAGCTGATCGACCTCTTCACGGACTGCGATGAGCCGCCACCGGCGCCGGAGCCCGTGGCAGACGCAAGCGACGGCGGCGGCGAGGTGGTCGAGCCCGACGGGCTGGCTGGAGACGCCATCGGGCCCGAGCTGCCGACGGACGGCGGCACTGAGGACGCGGAGCCTGGTGACTCTAGCTCGACCGACGTCGCTGCCGATGCCCCGGCGGATGACGCCGGTGACAATCCCGACAGCGTCGGAGATGTGAACGCCCCTTAGTCTGCTATGCTCGGTTCATGGGTGGACGGGTGCATGCAACAGTCGCGGCGGTGGCGCTGGCGTTGAGCCTTCTGCTGGCGAGCGCCACGCTCGCTCGCGCCGATTTCCTGACGACGGTGCACAAGGCCATGAGCCTCAAGGACCCCACCACGTTTCCCTCGGTGGCGGTGCCCGCCGTGACGGAGTTTCAGGCCGTCGCCACAGAGAGTGCGGCTCTGGAGGCGGGAGCCGCGCTGCTGGACCAACATCAAAACGCCAAGGCGGCGCCGCTGACAGAGGTGGAGCGAAGTGTCCTGCGAAAGCACTTTGGCGCTCTCGTGGACAAGGTTGGAGTCGTCTTCGGAGCACAGCTCTCGGGGGCCGATGTCACGGACGGTGGCGCGGCCTTCGGCACCCTCTTGTTCGTCTCTGGCGATGCTCAACCCAAGCCCACCGCGCAGCGGCTGCGACTGCTTGGCCAGTTGTTGTTCAGGGGTACGCAAGAGGCCAGCCGCGAGGCTGAGGTGGCGTTTCTCAACGCCACGCTGGATCCCCTCGTGAACACCGCCTGCGGATCGTCCTCGGGGGTCTGTCCTTGGTCCTCTGACGAGCTCGCCGCCGACCCGGCGCCGTCCAAAGCGATGAAGCCCTGCAGCGGGAGCGGCAACAAGCGTGTCACTGGCGCTCCAGGGATGAACGGGCGCTATCGGGGCGGCTGGGAGTGTGCCAAGAACAGCCGACAGCTAGCCCCAAGAGGGGTCGTCGGCCCGGTTCCCCATGGGTACGGCGCGATGCGGGTCTCCACGGGTTTGTGGATCGGGCGCTTCAAGTGGGGCAGCCCCGTGGGCAGCGTACTGTTTTTGGGCAACGGCGGTGAACGACGGTATGGCCCTGTGGACTCCAGGGGGCGCTTGCACGGCGTGGTCAAGATCCCCTCGGCCCTGGGGTTCACTCGATACGTGGAGTACGCGGCTGGTAAAGAGCTCGATGACGCCTGGGTGACCGTCGGCAAGGCGCGGTTCAAAGGCACCTGGAAGGCCGGGCTCGTGCACGAGGGTGAGCTCAAGGATGCGTCTGGCGCTCATTACACCGGGCGCTTCTGCAAAGGGCAGCCCTGCGGTCAGGCCAAACTGGTGACCCGCGAGCTCACCTACGACGGACGTTGGCGCGCGGGGAAACCGAGCGGGCGTGGCGCGGCGACCTGGGCCGCGACCGGGCATACGTACAGCGGGACGTGGAAACACGGAGCCCCCAAAGGGGCCGGCAAGTCCTGGGTGGACGACGCGGAGGGCGCGCGCGTCTGGACCTTCGACGGTCTGTACGACAAGGGAAAACGAAACGGGCGGGGCACGCTCACGTTCGACGACTGCAGCTTTACCGGGACCTGGGTCGACGCCAGGGTCAGCGGCGAGACGACCTTTGCGTGCAAGGAGTTTCAATACGTCGGCGGGATGATGGGATCGACCCCCCACGGGCGTGGCTCCCTGACCGACAAGGTCGACGGCAGTAGGTACCGTGGTCGCTTCCACCTGGGTACGCTGGTGCATGGGACAGCGCGTTGGCGAACGACAAGCGGTCACCCCTTGGCGAAGTTCCTGGTGGAGGCTGGCAACGCGATTTTCCCCGGCTATGTTCAGAGGCGGTTGTACTACAGAGGTAAATTCCGAGGGGTAAAGCCACACGGCAGCGGATCCTTGTTGTTGGTGGTTCAACGCGGCTCGGAGCGTCCGATCCGGCTGGTGCTGGAGGGACAGTTCGACAACCGCGCCGCGACCGGGGTGAGTGACGTCAGGGCCTGCAAAGAGGTACAGGGCGAGGACAGCGACGACTGGCGCCGGCAGAAGTGTTCGGGGCCTTGGGTCGTGGACGGAAACAAGCAGACGACGATCCCGAGGTTCCCCTGAGGTGAACGTCCCTGAGCGCGAGCGCCAACGCTGGCAACAGAGGGTGAATCGCCGCCGCCACGAGGCTCAAAAGCGCTACGGTCGCTCGTGGAGGTCGCCCAATGATTTCAAACACATAGCACGGCGCCTGGGGCTCCGTTTCGAAGAGCGGGCCGACACCGCTGTCATGTACGGGCGCGCGCGCGGCTGTGTTGTGGAGGTGGAGCGGAGGCGGTCGTCCCGAGGCCAGTTCGTGTGGCAGGTGCGAATCTCCAACGAGCTGCTACCTCCGCGCCTCGAGGTGAGCTCAGAGACTGGTCTCAAGCGCATCGCGAAGGCGTTTGGCGGCGAGGACATCCTCACCGGCGATCCGGCGTTCGACGAGCGCGTCCATCTCAGGGGGCCCGAGGTCGAGGTCCTGGCGCTCCTGGATACGGAGTCTCGGCGGTGGGTCTCCGACTGCATCGAGGTCGGCGGGGTCATCAAGGACCGGCAGCTGACCCTCACCGCAGAGCGCAACAGCAGCGTCCGGGGGTGGTTCCGACGGGTCCGCCGGTGGATCGATGGGGTCAACAGCCTGGTCCCACGGGCGGGGCCGGTGGAGCTTCGCCTGCTCCGCAATGCGGTGGCGGGCAACCACAGCGGAGTCAGATTGAGAAACCTCGTGGCCGCTTGGCAGGTCAACTCGGAGGCCGTCATCAAGCGCCAGCGGGCAGTGAGCAAGTGCGCCCTCTGTTTTTGTTGGATGCTGCGCGAGGGTGGAGACCGCGAGCCGCAGGTCCGCAAGCTCGATGAGTGCGCGGCGACGTCGCACACTCCACGCGACCTGCGCGACTGGGTGTGCCACCGGCTCGCGGAGTTCCCCTTGGCCGAGCGCTCGCCGGACGCCCTGTTGGCGATGCTCCACGCCGCCGATGACAGCCACCTCCGGCTCGAGCTCGTGGAGCATCTGGGCGCCCGCGGAACGCGCGCGGCCGTCCCGACGCTGGTGGAGCTGTCCTCCGGTCTGTTCCGCCGACCATCGATGAAAGACGCCGCGCGCCGGGCGGCGGCCGCGATCATGAGGCGCAGCGGATCGAAGCGGGAGGGGGGTCTGGCGCTGAGCGCCGCGGGTGCCTCTGGAGGGGCCCTGAGTGACTCGTCCGGTGCCGGGTCGGGCGGCGTGTCCATGACGGACTGACTCCGCCGGTCAAAATGGTTGATACCATCCTTCGGGGCTTGTTCGACCCAG
>JAAZYN010000577.1:0-3121 GCA_014239625.1 Myxococcales bacterium
CAGCGCCGGGCCTGCGCGCGATCCGTCACAGGCGAGGTCTAGAGTCCCAGGTCTCTACACCTCGCTGGGGTCCATTGTCTCCACTTCGTGCTCTGCGCGTCGACGTCGGGTTCAGAATGGCACGACGGCGCCGTCCTGCCAGCGCTGAAACGCCACGTAGACCCGCCCGTGGCGAGGTCGAATGACCAGAAAGCGTCGGGCTCGAGCCAGGGTGCTGTCGCGGTCGGCCGCCAGGACCGGCGCCCAGCTCCCCAGGTTGTAGTAGCGACCGCCGCTCATCAGCGGACGCCGCTCGGGCCGATGGCTGTGACCAAACGCGACGATTGGGACCGACAGGTGAGAGGCTATCTGTTCCGCCACCAACCCCCACCGCCCGCGCTCCTGCAAGGCCAGGCTGCCTCGCCCCAGAAAGCGCAAGGCGAGGACCAGGATGGGGAGCAGCAACACGAGCAGAAAGCCCTGGCTCCAGGTCTCCACGTTCAGCGCGCTGACGACGACCAGCGCGATCATGGCGAACAAGATAGCGAACCGATCGAGCCAGAGCTCGTGAAACAACAACAGCGGGCGCTCCGACAGCGGCTGACTCGACAGCCGCTGCAGCAACGCCATGAAGTCCGCGCCCACCCCTTTGTCCTCGCCGTACCGCGCGTAGCGCTCGGGGTCCGGCCGTCGCGCCCGGATGCGCTTGCCCCGACGCCAGACCTCGAAGAGCACCGCGAACGATCCGCCGAAGTACGGACGGAACATGGCGCGCCGAGGGAAATAGAACTCGAAGAAGTGCTTCATGTAGCCGCCAAGGCCGAGCACGAAGCTCTCGTCGTTGAATGGGTTGAAGGTCCCGAGCCGACTCAGCACGCGCCGCGCCATGGCCGAGCCAAAGGACACTTCGATCTCGGTGGCGTGGCTGCGGTCAGGTGGGATACGCGCGTCGAGCACGTCACTGTACGAGCAGGTCATGTCGTACTGCTGCCCATGCTCGGCATAGAACACGCCTGGGACGTAAACGAACCAAGGCTCGAAGTGGAGTCGCTGGGAGACGACGGCGGCGCTGCCCGCAGGGCTCACTTGAGACAAGCGCTCATGACACAGGGCCCGCACTTCCGGAAAGCAGAGCTCCCGATCGTGATTGCCCATGACGAAGGTGACGTGGTTGCCCCGCGCCAGAAACCGAGCGAGCGCGGCGACGAACGCCGGGTGGTCGTCGAGCAAGCGCCCCATCTTGTAGACCGCACCGGGGACGTCCGAGGCCAAGCCTTCGGGGGGAGCGTTCAGATGCTCCGGCGAGCTGTACACCGAGTCGAAGTCCCAGCTGTCACCATTGAAGACCAGGTGGGTCCTGACGAAGGCGCTGGGGCGCTGTGCGTCCAACGCCTCGACGAAGCTGCAGAGCGTCAGGTCCTGCTTCGCTTCCGGGGCCTTGTACTCCCACCAGCCTCGCTCAGGCGGCGGCACGACCTCGGTGAGGTGCACGTCGCTGAGGAGAACGTACTCGACGCGCTCGGAGGCGTCTGCCGGCGCGCCTCTAGCCACGCCCTCTAGTTCACCAGCGGGAGGACGTGCTGGTCGAGGTACTCGTGGGTCAGCGCCTTGCGCGTATACAGCTTCTTTTCGCCGGTCGGGCCGAAGACGACCGTCGCAGGCAGGCCACTGTCCCACTCGACCCCGAGCCCCTTGAAGAACGCTTCGTCGGTCTCGGGCTTGAGCAGCGCCATCTCGAACGGCACCTTCACCTTTTCCAGGACCTGCTGGATCTTCTCGCCCATCCCGTCCTCGGCCCGATCGTCGACACACAGACCGACGACCCGCAGGCCTTTGTCTTTGTGTTTTTCATAGAATGCCGCGAGGGTCGGCATCTCGGCGATGCAGGGCGCACACCAGGTCGCCCAGACCGCCACCACCGTGGCTTTTCCCTTCTGCGCCTTGACGTGCGCCTTGAGAGACGCCAGGTCATGGACCTTCAGATCGGCGACCTTCGGCACGCTGACCGCGGTCGCCGGCGTGGTCACGGGGGTCTTCGGTGTGGACGCGTCGGACGACGCCGGCGCCGGCTTACCCTTGGTGCCCCCGCTCTTGATCGGCTTGGGCGCTTCGCTCTTTCCGCATCCGAAGGTCACACAGGAGACGACGACTGCGCACAGCAGAGCGCGAAGAGGTGAAGTCATGTTGGTCCTCCCGCAGAAGTTCGATGCCTGACGTGTCGCGCCAGCGAGCGCCGCTGTCAAGACCTCGGCGCTCACTCCAGCAGCTCCGGCATCAACGTCGAGAGCCAACGACGCGTCCGAAACGGATGCCGCCCCTTCATAATGTAGGCGAGGGTCTGCAGCACATGACGCGATTTGTTGCGCTTGACCCAGGCGCTGACCTCATCATACGCCGGGTAGCCGACGCGCTTGAAGCGCTTGCGCAGATACCGCAACAGGTGGATCGCCGCTCGCTTGGGCGTCTCTCGCTGGAACGCCGCCGCGATCTCGGCCTCCTTGGGGTCCAGCCCGCTGCCTGAGTTGCGCGGCTCGGCCACCACGCCGCCGTCCATCTCCTGCCGCCCCGGCAGCGCCCCTTCGGCGACGGGGATGTCGGCGATAGGAAGCCGCGGACCAGGGCCCGGGTCGGGCTCCGGGAGCGCATCGACGGTCTCCTCGATCACGCGCTCGACGGTCACCTCGTGGCTCTCTTCGGAGTTCCAGGAGAGCACCAACGCCGCCACACCGATGCCCAGCAAAAGAGCCAGCGCGCCCCGCCACATCATCCCCCCGCGGCCACGCCCATATCCCTCGGGCAGATACAAGCCCGTCGGCTGCGGGCGCCGCTGGATTCGGTCCGGCGTCCCGGGGACTCCGGCGAGCGGCGGCTCCGAGTAGAATTCAGCGCGGGTCATCGCGGGGTGGAAGGCTCGGGTCAGATCGCTCTGGAGTTCCAGCACGAGACAGGCCAGCGCCTCCCGCCGGCCTCGCCGGCGAGCCGCGTCGACGACCCTCACAGCGGCGAGCTGAGGAGGGACCCCAGACACCACCGCGGCCAGATCCCCGGCGACCGCCGACGCCACCGCGTCGCTCGTCAAGATGATCCGCGCCCCGCGAGGCAACGCTCCCAGCTGCGCGCGGACTTCGGGCTGGGACACGCC
>JAAZYN010000577.1:3131-3356 GCA_014239625.1 Myxococcales bacterium
GTCACGGTCGAAGATGGCTTCGCTGGTGCGGTCGACGACGACGTAGGCTTTGCCGCCACCGACCCGGGCGAAGGTCGCGCCACCGAGGTCGAAGTACACGCTCACCAGGCCGCACCCAGCCTGGCCGTGGGCGTGAGTCCCGGTGGCGGCCTCTCTGACCGCTTTGTCCGCGTCACCGAGGGCTTCGACCAGCCGCTCTTTGGCGGTCCTGTACAGGGAGGTCCG
>JAAZYN010000578.1 GCA_014239625.1 Myxococcales bacterium
GACGGCGCCTCGGTGTACTTCACCTCGGCGCCGGCGGTGAGTCGGGTAGCCGCGTCGGTGGCTGCGACCCCGTCGACCGTCACGCGGCCCTCCGCGACGGCGGCGACGATGCGGCCCTCGGTTTCGTCCAGGAGCATGTAGACGAGCCACTCGGCCAGGGGGCGGCCCGCACTCGTGGCGTCGACGGTAAAGGTGATGGCGAAGCGCATGGCCTCACTATGGACCAGCTGGAGCCCGCTCTGGAAGTGGTCGGAGCATCTTTCAGCCCAATCGCCGGGGTCCCGTGGATCACGTTGGACGACAGCCTGCACGGCGTGTTTGGCCGGGAGCTGCGTTGCTCAGGCTTGATTGATCCCGCCGGCCCTGCGCCTTCGCGCCTTGCCCCCAACCAGACGCTCGTGAATGATGACGCCGAACGTCCCAGGTAGGACACCAGCGCGGACGTTCGTGAATGATGACGCCGAACTTCCCACACAGGACACCAGCCCGGATGTTTCATGGCACTTCCAGCGAGCCAGCGAGGCGTAGCGCTGACTGGCGTGGCGCTTGCCAGAGGCTGGTGACATCGGCTTCGACGACCGTCACGCCAGCTGCAGGCAGCATGCGTCTGTTCGCGCGTGCGACCCGGCGGTCGCAGCCGACGGGACATGATGGTTCCCGGCGATCCCCAATGAGCGTCTGCGTCCGGGGCGATATCGGCGAGCCATCGGCGTCGCTGGCAAGGACCGACGGCCGGGCTCGTAGGGGCAGAGAGGCCTGGGCGCTCCGTTCATCTCTCGTCATCGCCGCGTTGCTCCTGGGGGGATGTGACGCCGAGACCAGGTCGCCCGACGCCAACCTGGCGCTCGACGCGCCATCCACGCTGGACGCCAGCGCCCCGGCCCCGGCCCCCGATCTCTACGCGGCGGCGGCGCGCCAGTCCTTGACTCACCTCGACCCGCTCTACTGGAACGAGCAGATGAGTGTGCTGGCCGCGGACGCGATGCTCGGGCGCCAAAACCAGACCGGCGGTGGAGCCGCGGCGCGTGAGCACATCATCGGCCAGATGATGGCCTTGGGAGTCAACCCTGCGGCCGCCGACGGGGGTTATCAACAGGCCTTCGCTCACGGGACCAACATCGTGGGGATCATCGACGGAGCCGATCCGGCCCTCAACCACGAGTATGTGCTCGTCAGCGCTCACTATGACCACCTCGGGACATCGCTCGACGGACGCGGCCAGTGCGCCGCTATCGGCGACGACGTCATCTGCAACGGAGCATCGGACAACGCCTCGGGCGTTGCGACGGTGCTCGCCATGATCGACGCGTTGAACACCAACGAGGCTGGACTTCGCCGCTCGCTGCTGGTCGTGTTCTGGGACGCGGAGGAGGACGGGTTGTTGGGCAGCACTCACTTCGTCGAGGCCGCACCGCTGGTCCCCCTCGCCGACCTCGCGGCGATGTTCAGCGTGGACATCGTGGGTACGCGGATCATCCCAGGGGTCGACGTCGGCTTTGGCCTGGGCATGGACTATTCGGAAGGGATCCGCGAGGTCCTGCACGCGGTCAACGATGAGCTCGGTACGGCCATATTGCCGGTGTCACTGAACTTCTCTGGGGGCGATGGGGGCCGCAGCGATCACAAACCGTTTCAGGAGGCCGGCGTGCCGGTCGTCTTCTTTGGGAGCGGTTCGTCGCCGGTCTACCACACCGCGGCCGACGATCCCGACGTCATCGATCCGGGGTTGGCGATGATGATGACGCGTCACGTGTTCCTGGTCACCGCCAAGCTGGCCAACGCGCTGGAACGACCCAGCTACGTCGACGGGCCGCGACCCCACCTGGACGACGCCTACGCGCTGAGGGAGTTGGGTCGAGCGATCCTGGCAGATCCGACTTCCGTCGGGCTGGACAACGCGGTGTTGGTCGACCTGGTCTCCGAGTGGGTCGACCAACTGGAGCTGTGGATCGAGACCCCGCCCAGCACCGACGCCGAGTGGGAAGACTACGCAGCGCTCATCGATGGGATCCTCGACGCGGTGTACGCGTTTATCTGACGATGGCTCCGTGAGCTGCCGCGAAGCGTCGCTGCCACAGGCTCCGATAGCGCGCCGCGATCAACTGCACCGCGACCGCCCCGAACACACGCATGCCACGACGGATGAAGCCTCGATACCAGGACGACGGCCGCTCGCCGTCGAGGAGGTCGAACTGCCAGCGGACCGCGGCGTCGGTCCATCGCAGGTGGCACGACACCGAGCCAGCCACCGTCAGGCCCCGGCGCTGGCGGTCGAGATACGCCGCGTTGCAGACGTGCCGGGCGAAGTCCTCGGTCGACGCGCTGGGGTAGCACTGTTCCACCACGCGGCCGTCGAGCAGCGTGTTCACGACACACTGCGACCGGGTGCGGCGCTTGACGCACAACCGCACGGCGAACCCGCCAAACTCCTCACGAACCTTCCGGGGGGACTGATAGATGACCATCGCCAGGCCATAGCCCACCTCGCCGTCGGAGCAGCCACCGCGGCCCGGTAGCCGGCGCCCCACCAACCGGCCCGCGAGGCGCGCGTCGACCACTGGCCCCGAGTCCAGCGCCAGACGGGCTCCGGCGTCCTCGACGCGGAGCCTCAGCGCGACGCTGAAGTCGCGGGCATAGGTCGGCGGGAGCTCGCTGGCGTCCAACACCAGGGCGCCGCTCTGGCGGAAGTCACCGACGGTCGCGTGCCTGGCATAACGCGACTCCAGGATCCCCTTGATCGGCGCGAGATCCAGCGTCGCGCCCAGGACGAGTTTGTCCAGGTCGCCCCGGGTCGGGGGCATGGGGATGTTGAAGCTGCCTCGGCCGACGGTGTGTCGAGGCGGCGCGGCGCGGCCCGAATCCGCCAGGCACAAAAGCAGCACAGCGGCCGCACTGAACGCGCCTAAACGCAGATCCCTTCCCACACCCTGCGTGCCGCAAAGAGCTCCACAGCGGGTCCCCAGACGTGACCGCGCTGGGCCTGTTCGCGCAAGATCGTCAGGGCGCGCTCCACCGACATCTTCGTCTTGTAGGGGCGGTCCGCCGCCGTCAACGCGTCGAAGATGTCGCTGATGGTCATCAGCTTGGACCCGACCGGGATGGCGTCCGATGTGAGGCCGCGCGGATAGCCGGTGCCGTCCATCTTCTCGTGGTGAGCGAAGGCCAGTTCGGGTACCCGTTTCAGCTCCCGGGTCCACGGGATGAGCTTGAGGAAGTTGTACGTGTGGGTCACGTGCGACTCGATCTCGGCGCGCTCCTGAGGATCCAGGGTGCCGTACGGAATACACAGCCGACTGACCTGCTCGCCCATGAGCACGGGCTCGCCGACGTCGGCCAATCGCCACTTGCA
>JAAZYN010000579.1 GCA_014239625.1 Myxococcales bacterium
TTCGCGACGCTTTCCAAAGCTCGTGCTATTCAACGAAGAGCCACGGAATAGCCTGAGCGATCAACCGTTCGACCGAGCAACATGACGGAAGCCACGCAGAAGCCAGCACGTCCCGAGCAGTCGCCGCGGGTTATCGGAAGCCTGAGCGGCTTCGCGATCGTGGCGGGCTCCATGCTGGGTATCGGCATCTTCCTGATGCCGGCGGAGGTCATCGGCGCCGCTCCCGACGTCGGTTGGTTTTTGGGCCTGTGGCTGCTTGGCGGAGTTATCGCTTGGGCCGGCGCGGTCGCGTTCGCCGAGCTTGGCGCCATGATGCCCGAGGCTGGAGGCGACTATGTCTTCCAGCGAGAAGCCCTGGGGCCGTCGGTCGCCTTCGCCAGCGGGTGGGTGCTCTTCGCCGCCATCTTCAGCGGCTCCCTGGCCTCGATGGCGGTCGCCTTGTTTCAATACCAGGCCCCGGTGTTGCTTGGACTGGAGTCGAGCGCGCTGACCGACCCGGCGATCCTCGGTCGCTTCAGTTGGGCTCAGCTCGGGGGGGTAGGGCTGATCGTCGGGCTGACCGCGCTGAACTCGACGGGCACACGACAATCCGCGGCCACGCAGATCCTGCTGACGCTCGTTCCGCTCATCCTGTTCGGCGCCATCTCGCTTGGCATCGTCCTGTTGGAGCCGGCGACCATCGACAGCCTGATGACCCAGGTCATGCTGGAACAAAACCCGGTGGTGGCGGCCTCCGACGGCGTCACCCTCACCGGCGTCGTCGCCGCCTATTCATTCGTCTATTTCGCCTATTCGGGCTGGAACTCAGTGGTCTACGTCTCCGGCGAAGTGAAGAAGCCGGGCAAGACCCTGCCTCGTGTGCTCCTCACCGGCA
The DNA here is from genome assembly GCA_014239625.1 of Myxococcales bacterium. Lineage (GTDB taxonomy): Bacteria > Myxococcota_A > UBA9042 > PHBI01 > JAAZYN01 > JAAZYN01. Next base: position 875 of record JAAZYN010000579.1, read on the forward strand.
CTGGCGTGGTCACCGCCCTGTACATCGTCATGTGTCTGGCCTTCTTGGCGGTGCTTGGCGCCGAAGGGATCGCGGCCCTCAAAGGTGGCGTCAACGGGACCTACGACGCGGGCAGCGCGCTCGGGATGTTGCTCGGGGGTGAGACCGGGACCACCATCGTGACCTTGTTGATCGCCCTGGCGCTCATCGCCGGGCTCAACGGGACGGTGCTGGGCGGAGCTCGGGTGGGCTACGCCATGGCCAAGGGGGGAGCGTTCTGGCAAGGAGCAGCGCGCCTGTCGCCGCGCTCCAAAGTCCCGATGCGCGCGCTCTGGCTCCAAGCGGGGTGGACCTGCGTCATCATCCTGAGCGGACGCTTCGACGAGATCGTCGACATGACGGCGGTCGCGATGATCATCACCGGATCGCTGACGGTGCTGTCGTTGTTTGCGTTGCGAGCCAAAGACCCACTGCGCGAGCGCCCCTACAGGGCGACGCTGTACCCGTGGCTGCCCGGCCTGTACCTGGTCATGTCGGCGGTGGTCATCGTGGTGAAAGTGTCGGAGGCCCTCGGAAACAGTGACGACGACGCCTGGTACCCGCTCCTGGGGGTCGGCGTGCTGGCGCTGGCCTATGCCACCCACCGGCTTTGGTGGAAGAACAGGCAACATGCGGTCGCTGTCCTGGCGGTCTTCGTGATCGGCGGCGGGCTCCTCATCGCCCGGGGCGCGGGGGCCAATCAGCGTCTCAAAACGAGCGCACCTGCAGCTGAGACCGACTACGCTGCGCTCACCGCTGGCGCGCTCGCCGCCTCCAGCAGCGAAGAGTCCAAGTCGGTGCGGCTGCTGTATGAGACCGTCGCGTGTCGCAGCGCCACGCCGCCCATCGACGTGCCCAAGTACGCCAAGTACTGCAAGCGATTCAAGCGCCTTCACGCGACCTACGACGCCAAAACCAAGAGCAAGGCGGGGCCCTGGATCGCCGCCAGGCGGCCCGCAGGCCTCCCCAAGACGGTGCTCTATCCGTTCAGTGGTGCGGATCTGGTCAGCAGCGTCCTGGCGTTCCCCGACGCGGTGCTCCACATCCACATGTCGCTCGAGCATGGTGGCCCCGTCGGCCGGCTGGAGAAGCTCGCCGGCAAGGACCGATACCCGGCACTCCAATCCGTCATGGACGCCACCGCGGGGCTGCTGACCTTGTCCGACAGCAAGACCCGGCACCTGCGCCTGGCCCACGAGACGGAGCTGCCTGGGAAACTCCCCATCACGCTGGCTGCGCTGGCCGCGCATGACGCCGAGGTGATCGGGATCCGGTACATCAATGTGAACGGGGCGGGCCAGGTCACCTACTACAAACCCGGCGAGCTGGTGGGCAAGCGCCTGAAGATGGGTCACTTCACTCGGATGGACGCCCGCTGGTCGAACTTCGAGCTCTCCTTCCGGCTGCCCGGCGACAAGACGCTCCGGGTGCTTCAGCACATGGTGGTCAACCTGCACAACTCGCACCTGCGCAAGCAGGCGGGAATCCTGGCCTGGCTCAAGGGGCACGGCAAGGTGTCGTTCATGACCAAGGCCGCCACCTACCTGCTCTGGAGTGGCGGCTTTTCGGAGATGGCGAGCATCGCGATGGACCAGGCCGCGTGGATGATCACGGACGCCAGCGGCGTCCTGCCCGACAAGCTGGCTCGCAACGGCTGGGAGGCCACGCCGTATGGCAGCTTCCGCTGCGACCTGCTGAAGTGGCACGAAAAGGGCGGCGCCTGGAAGAAGGCCAACGACCAGATGAAGCGGTTCTTCGCCACTAAATCAGCGGGCAAGCTGGATTTCCGTTTCGGCTACGTGGATTGCATGAACCGCCCGAGCATCGTGATCGCAACGCGCAAGAAGTAGCAGCGGGCGCAGGCCATGAACCGCAGGAAATTCATTGCCGGCGCGGCTTCGACAGCGCTCCTATCTCCCATCGCGGGGGCGCTGTCGGAGTCGCCGGCTCTTGCCTTGGGTGTTGGCAAGCTGATCGGCGCCACGCGCACCCGGCTGGGGACGACCCTCGAGCTGCAGCTGGCGACCGCGCCGTTTCCTCAGACCAAGCACCCTGAGTGGAACGATCCGACGGTCTGGGTTTATGTTCCCAAGCACTTACGCGTCAAAGACAAGCGCGGGATCGACGTCATCCTGCACTTTCACGGCCACCGGGACATGGCCGACCGGGCGATGAGACGACACCGCCTGCGCGGGCAGCTCTACGACAGTCGCCAAAACGCCATCCTGGTCATCCCCCAGGGCCCAGTCAGAGCCCGCTCGTCGGCCTTCGGAAAGCTGGAGGAGCCGCGGGGGTTGCTGCGCTTTTTGACGGAGCTGCGGCGCACCCTGACCCACCCCAACGTCTCCAGAGAGCTCGGAGCCGCTAAGATCCCTCGCTGGGCGCGCGTCGGGCGCCTGGCGTTATCGGCGCACTCGGGCGGCTACCGCGGCGTCGCGAGGTGCCTGCA
>JAAZYN010000057.1 GCA_014239625.1 Myxococcales bacterium
CACCAGCAGCAGCAGCAAGAGCAACAGCAAGAGCAAGAGCAGAAACAGCAGCAGCGGCAGCAGCAGCAGCACCGGCAACAGCAACAGCGCCAGTAGCAAGAGCGACAGCAGCGGCGCCCAGGGCACCATGTGAGATCGTCGAGTCATGGCTCATCCGGCTCTTGGAGCATGGGTGTCGGGCTCTCCGGTCGCTCGACTCCGGGGTCGGTGGCCACCTTGGAGAGCCGCGTGCGGGCGAGGGCGACGCGGGCAGCGGAGAGGCGCTGATTCTCGGCCTGGAGCCAGCTGTCGAAGGCGCGCGCGCTGGCGTCGCCCCCACCCACGACGCGCTGAACGTCGACCTGCTCGAGGGCCTCGAGCGCTTGGTGCAGCTCGGCCCTCAGCGCCGAAACAGTCTGGTACCGGTCGTCTCTGCGGTGCGCCAGCGCCTGACCCAGAAACGTCAGCAGCTGCAACGGATACCCCCCTCCACGCAGGGGGGTGGTAGGGTCATAGTGCGGGTCGGCCTTCGCCTCGAACAGCTGGCTTCGTTTATCGAACGGAAACGGCCGGCGATCGGTCAACAGCTCATAGGCGACCACTCCGACGGCGTAGAGATCGCTCCAGGGGCCGATCTCACCCTCGTCGAGCTGCTCGGGCGCCATGTATTCGGGTGTCCCAGCCAGGTCCCCCTTGACCTCGCCGGTGCCCAGCAGCGTCGCGACGCCGAAGTCCACAAATCGGATCAGGCTCGGCCGCCCCTGTACCGGCTGCAGGAGAATGTTCTCCGGCTTCACGTCCCGGTGCAGGACGCCGGCTTTGTGGACCGCCGCCAGCCCGTCGAGAAGCTCATCGAGGATGCGTCTGATCTCGGCTCTGGAGAACCAATCGCCGGCGGCGATGTGAGCGTCCATGGCGTCGGCCAGCGACCTGGCGCCCTCGATGAGCTCCATGGTCATGTACGGCGATCCGGAGACCTCTCCATACCGATAGACGCGCACCACCGCGGGGTGGTTGACCCGCGCCAGTGCCCTGGCCTCATCGTGAAACTGACCGTAGAGCGCGTCGAGATGGTTCGCCCATTCGGGACCGACGGTGAGCACCTTCAGGGCGACCTGGAGCCCGATAGACGGATCGAGGGCACGGTACACCGCTCCCATGCCCCCCCGCCCCAAGATCCCGATGACCAGGTAGCTCTCGACCATTCGCCCGATGAGCGGGTCCACCTCCGTCTCGCTGAAGGACGCATACTGTAGTGGGATCTGATGCAGACCGCGTTCAGCGCAGCGCGCCTCCGAGCAGGGGGTGGGCACCGTGCCGAGCGCCCCACAGCCAGGACATACGCCTGACGATGTCGTTTCACGCTTCACCCCGTCACTATACCCATAATCTCGGCGCTCGCTCGCCCGCCGCCCCCTCGTGACGGCCCTCGACGACCCTGGCGGCGACGCTTCGAGCTTGCAACGAGGCCATCAGTCCTGCCCCTCGGTCCGCGCCAGGGCGGCCGATCGCTCGCCAGGCTCGAGCCGGATGGCGATAACACCGACGAGAGTCTGATATCGTACGGCCATGAGGCTATTACGAATCAAATATGTGAGTCGCTTCAGCCGCGATCTGAGCACCGAGGCCATCGACGCGTTGGTCGCTCATGCCCGGGAAAAGAACGCCCGCCTCGGGATAACCGGAATCCTCGTCTCCACCGGGGGGCTGTTCTACCAGATCATCGAGGGTCCAAACGCCGAGGTGTCTTCGCTCTTCGAGACCATCAACGGGGACGCGCGGCACACCGACGTGCTCGCGCTGGATCGGACAGCGACGACCAGCCGTATCTTCCCGGACTGGAGCATGCGCCAGCTGACCCTCGGACCGAGCGTGCAGGACAGGCTGGAGCCGCTGCGGGAGCTGCTGCCGACCATCCTCGAGCTGCGCATGAGGTCGGACCGCCTGACCAACACCCTGGAGCGGGGCATCCTGCGCGAGCTGTCAGGTGGCTGAGCGGCCGGTCACACCTGCTTTTTGCGGATGGACCACACGAAGCCGTCGTACCAGAAGTGCATGATGCTGACCACGAGGGTCACCGCGACGAACGCTCGGACCTCGCCATCTGACGCCTCGGCGAAGTAGCCGTATCCTAGCGTCAGGGTCAAAAAGACCAGGTAGGTGACCAGCCGGCGCCACGCCCCCGGACCATCCAGACCCAGGAGCCCCTGCAGCGTGGGTCTCTCCTTGGCCCACACCAGCCCGAAATACTGCAGCGCATGAAAAAAATTCATGATGAGGAAGGCTTCGCCCCAGGAGTTCCAGCCCCAGACGAAGATCGAGGTGAAGCCGGTGCTGACCAGCAACCACGTCTTCTGCAATGAGACGGTGTATCCCTGTTTCACGAACCGGAACTGCGCGTAGACGTAGTAGACCAGGAACGCGCTGCCGGCGCCGACGAGGGTCCAGGTGAACACCCCCTGGTTGGAGGTCATCCAGCCAGGAATGGAGGTGAAGAACTCGACGCTGTGGCCGTGCGGCTCGAGGGCCTGGAACTCGTTGAAGTCCTCGATGTGATCGAGCATCGTCGCGCCGCCGAGGATGGGACCGGCGTACAGCAGCTGATTGAGCGCAAAGTCCAGCTTTCGCCCCATCAGCGGGTGGTTCCCGGACTTCATGTCGTACAGGCGGGCGAACCCGAAGGTCTGCGCTCCGGAGTGGTAGACGTCCCAGAACGTCGCGACGACCGATACGCAGACCAGGAAGTAGTTGCTGAGCATCATCCCAGCGAACAGGGCGATGGGAGCCGCATAGAATCGCCAAGGGTGAAGCTGCCGGATGGCTGAGTTACCGTGGCTTCGGAAGATCACCGCGAACAGGTGCGCGTGGATGAAGATGCCTATGAGCAACGCGGAGATCGCCTGCTCGTGGCCGTGGAAATCGACCTCCGTCTGGGCCCAGTCCCACCTGGCCGCCACAAAACCGAGCACGATCGCTGCAAGTGGAGGGCCGAGGAAGAGAAGCCAGTCATACAGCGGCCCGACGATGTACCGCTTGCTATCCCGCAATGCTGCTAGCACATGGCCACCATAGTCACAAAGACGCGCCCACGTCACCGAAACGGCGCGATACCCATGCTGTCACCCCCCGCCGACAGCCCGCAGGGCCGAACCTGGTTTGGCAGATCCACCCATCTGGTGGAGCATGCAGCTGGGAGCCGACATGAACATCGAACAACTACTGACCACGATGGAGGACGGCGGCGCCTCGGACCTCTTCGTGTGCGAAGGCAAGCCACCCGCGATCCGCAAACATGGGGACGTCGTAGCGCTGGGCGCCGAGGCGACGACCGCCGACGAGATGAGCGCGCTCATGCAGACGGTGCTGTCCGCTGCCGCCCGCGCGCGCTTCGAGGCGAGCGGTGACCTGGACGTGGGCTATTCCATCGGCCCGCGGCGCTTTCGTCTCAACCTCTCCCGACAGCAGGGGCGGGTCGCGCTGGTGGCGCGGGCGCTTCCGAGCGGTGAGCTGAGCTTCGAAGACCTGGGCCTGCCGCCGGCGATCACGAGCCTGGCCGAGCTGCGGCGAGGCCTGGTCCTCATCACCGGGGCGACGGGTTCGGGGAAGTCCACGACGCTTGCGGCGATGGTCAACCACATCAACTCGACCCGTCGGGTGCACATCGTCACCATCGAGGAGCCCATCGAGTTCGTTCACGATGACAGGCTCGCCCGAGTGTCGCAGCGCGAGGTCGGGACGGACACGGAGAGCTTTGGGGTCGCCCTGCGGCACGTGTTGCGCGAGAGCCCTGACGTCGTCGTGATCGGCGAGATGCGTGACTTCGACACCATGTCGGTTGCCATCTCGGCCGCGTTGACGGGCCACCTGGTGCTCACCACCTTGCACACCATCAACGCCACCCAGACGCTCCAGCGGATCTTGAGTTACTACCCGCATCATCTGCGCTCCCAGGCGTCCATGGATCTGTCGCTGTGCCTCCAGGGCGTGATCTCGCAGCGCCTGCTCCCGCGCGCCGACAGGGCGGGCAGAGTCCTGGCGACCGAGCTGCTCCGATGCACGCCGCCGGTGCGACAGCTGCTCCGCGAGCAGCGCACCGCTGAGCTGGTCGACCTGATGCGCGCGAGCAACGATGCCGACATCGTGCCGTTCAATCGGGCGCTGGTGACCTTGCTCGAGGCCGGCGCGATAAGCTACGAGCTGGGTGCGGCGTATGCCACCCACCCCGAGGAGTTCACGCTGGCGGCGCGGGGCATGCAGACCGGTGTGACGGCCTTCCGCGAGGGCGACGAGCAGCCTGGCCTGGAGCCCGACCTGGACCTCCGCGCGCTGCTTCAACAGGCTCTGCGGCTGGGAGCCAGCGATTTGCACGTGGCCGCAGGCCGCCCCCCCATCTTTCGGGTCGGCGGACACCTCCGAAGTATGTCCACCGCCCCCTTGTCGACGGCGGATGTTCGAGCCCTGCTCTATGCCGTGCTGACGGTGAGGCAACGGAGCACGTACGAGCTCGAGAGGGAGATCGATTTTGCGCTGCAGCTCGACAATGGACAACGCTTTCGCGTCAACGCCTACCACCAGAAAGGCAAGATGGTGGCGGCTCTGCGGGCTATCCCGACGACCATTCCGGAGGCTGAGGCCCTGCGCATCCCGGCTCAGGTCCTGGACCTGGTGAACAAGCCCCACGGGCTCTTGCTCGTGGTGGGTCCAACCGGAGCCGGAAAGACGACCACCTTGGCGTGCCTGCTGGACCGAGTGAATAAGGCGCGGGCCTGCCGGATCATCACCGTCGAAGACCCCATCGAGTACACTCACGAGAGCGCCGCTGCCACGATCGACCAACGCGAGGTCGGGTCGGACACCCTGTCGTTCTCCGGAGCGCTCAAGTATGTGCTGCGGCAGGACCCGGATGTCATCATGATCGGGGAGATGCGCGACCCGGAAACGATGCAGATCGCGCTGGCGGCCGGCGAAACCGGCCACCTCGTGTTCTCGACCCTTCACACCCTGGACGCCACCGAGACCGTCACCCGGATCGACCTCGTCGCGCTCGGCCTGACCGGCCCCTCGGTGATGGCGTGCCTGCAGGGTCATCCCGATCTCGGGGAGGTGCGGGCAGACGTCGACATCGACCACGGCCTGGACGTCGTCCGTCTTACAGCACGCGGAGCCACCACCCGGGTCTACCCGTGCCCGGACCGTGGCCGCGCCGGGGCCATTCACGCGATCACGACGGGTCCGGCGACCTTCGTACGAGAGCTTCAGGCGCGGGCGTCCGCGCTCGACCTGACGCTGGGTCCGGCGGGCCTGTTTCGGGGCGGCGACGCGCTGGCGATCGGGACCGAAGGCGAGCTGTTCGATGTGCTGGGGCTGTGGTCGACCCCACCGGAGCGGCGTGACGTCGTGTCACCGGTGCGACGCGCCGGGGTCAGGATCGCGGCCCGGCTGGTCACCGAGAGCGACCTGCGGGGCGCGCTGCACAATCACACGACGGCGTCGGACGGAGTCCACAGCCTACTCCAGATGCGTGACGCCGCGACGGTCCTGGGGTGGGAGTACCTGGGCATCAGCGAACACAGTCAGTCCGCGGGATACGCCGGTGGCCTGGGACCCGAGGCGCTGTTGGACCAGGCTGACGCCATCGACGCGCTCAACGCCACACCGTCGGCCGGGGCTCGACTGCTGAGCGGCGTCGAGAGTGACATCTTGCGCCACGGGGAGCTCGACTATCGCCCATCGATTTTGAGGCGTCTGGACTTCGTCGTGGCGAGCAGCCACAACCGCTACGGGTTGGCAGAGGCGCCAGCGACCGAGCGAATGGTCGCGGCGGCGCGAGCGCCCTGGGCCGATATCATCGGTCACCCCACGGGCCGGCTGCTGTTGGGGCGCCGGGCGAACCGATTTGACGTGGCAGCCCTGCTGGACGCCTGCGCAGACACGGGCTGCGCGGTGGAGCTCAACGCCAACCCACAGCGCCTGGACCTCCACGACCGACACCTGGCGATGGCGAAAGAGCGCGGGGTCGTCGTGTCGCTCTCGCCGGACGCCCACAGCACCGCCGGGCTGCGACACGTCCAATACGGAGTCGCGATCGCCCGCCGCGCCGGCCTGACCCCCGACGACGTGCTCAACTGCATGCCCCTGGACGCTCTGCTCGCGTGGTTGTCGGCTCGCAAGCGCCGGGCCGCCGCCCACGACCCCTGAGCGCCGGTCTGATGGCGGCGGCGTCTCGGGCCGGTGGGGCGGCGCTCTCACGACGCCGCTCGGACGACCCCGAGGATCTCGTCACCATAACGCGACGCGGTCTTCCGCCCCACGCCTACGACGTCCAGGAGATGCGCCCCCGTCCCTGGACGGGTCGCCGCGATTCCAGCCAAAGCGCGGGTGGAGACGACCCGGTGCTCTGGCACCACTCGGTGCAGCGACGCCCTGCGACGCCACCGCATGAGCGCGTCGTACAGCGGCCGGTCCGCCTCGCGCAGCCTGTCCCGGTAGTCGGTGACACCGGCCGCGCGCGCAGCGCACGGCACGACGCGTAGGACCAGCGTCAGCCGCGGCAGGCCATCGTAACAAAACAACTCCGCGTGCTCGACGGCGACCGCGCGCCCGGCAAGCTGTTTGTCCATGAGCCCGGTGTCGAAACCGTCACCCATCGGGTCGTAGCTCAGGGTGTAGCACTTCAGATTTGGCATTTCGTTCGTCCTCCCGTTCTGGCAATGATCGGCTCATCCGACGCCGCGCGACGCGAAGGAGCCCCCAAAGACGTAATGGCAGCGAGAGGCGAGAGTGTCGCAGGAAAGTTCGAAATCCGATGACCTCGAGTACACGTCGACGGGCGTCGCCGAGGCATGTGGCTGCGGCGTCACCCCGCAGTCCAATGGCGCTCGACCCGAGCCACGGTACAACGGGTGGGGGGTGTTCTCTCTGCTCTGGGGGATGAGCACCGTGCCCAAGTCCGTCGTGTTCAAGTGTTGGAAGTGCAACAAGGTCATCGCCGAGTCCGAAGACCCGGCGCTCGTCGCGCAACATGGAAAGACATGAACACGCCACGTCGTCATGGTCTGGTGCAGGCGTTTCGGGGGCCGCTGTTGGAGAACCAGCACCTCGTGTCGGTGGCGGTCGTCGCGCCTGGAGGGCGGCTGCTCGCGAGCTGCGGCCAGCCAGCGACGACGATGGTGCTCCGATCCACGGCGAAGCCCTTTCAAGCGCAGGCGATGTTCTTCACGGATGCGATCACACGCCTCGATGTGTCGCCGGCCGAGTTGGCCCTCGCGTGCGCGTCGCACGACTCGACGCAGCGTCACACCGACGCGGTCGGCGCCTGGCTGAGACGGCTGCAGCTCAGCGTGCAGGACCTGGGCTGCGGCCCTCACCTCCCGGGCAACCCGTCGGCCCGCACGGAGCTCATCCGATCCATCGGGGCGCCGACGCCCATTCACAACAACTGCTCGGGCAAGCACGCGGGGATGCTCGCCGCCTGTCGCGCAAACGGCTGGGACACCGCCACCTACCTGGACCCGGAGCACCCCCTGCAGCGCTGGATCCGCGCGACCCTCGAGGCGATCGCCGGAGAGACACCGCAGACCGGGGCGACGGATGGATGTGGGGCTCCGACCTTCGGCCTCTCGGTGGTGGGGACGGCGACCCTCTACGCTGCCCTGGCCGCCCCCGAGGCGGCGCCGGCGGCTCACCAGGAGGGCCTCGCGGCTGCTTTCAGCGCCATGCGCCAGTACCCCGAGTTGGTCGCGGGACCGACGACCCTCGACACGATCCTCATGCAGTCGTACCGAGGCCTTGTGTGCAAACGCGGCGCGGACGGGGGCTACGGGATGGCCCTGCGCGAGACCGCTCGTGGCCCTCTGGGCGTCGCGCTGTGGGTCCACGATGGGTCGGCTCAGGCTCGAGCCAGCGCGGTCTTGGATGTGCTCTCTTTTGCCGGCCTGACCCCCGTCGATGACCACCGCCTAGACCGACTCGATGGCCTCACCCGTAGAAACTGTCGCGAGATCGCCATCGGCGGCTACGAGGCCCATCTCGCCCTGTCGTGGACCGAATGAGCCGGTGGCCGCCCCTTCCAAAGCCTCAAGACCTCGGTAACCGCCTCGTGAAATGCTCCCCCCCCACCCTGCTGTTGGTCGTCGTGTCGACCTTCACGATGTCGCTGAGCAGCTGCGCAGGGGCCCTCGAGGTCAACGGCCCCCGACCGGCCCCGACGCATTGCCCGCTGGCGGATTATCGGACGGTGGTGGAGCAACTCGCCGGCGACAGCGGTGGCCACTTCGCCACCGGGTCCGGCGACAACTTCAAAGCGGTGCGCTACCTCGAAGGCCAATTCTATGCCGCAGGTCTCGTCCCCGGCGGCCAATACGGGCGCTTTCGCCAATGCTTCGACATCGCCAGCGGTGACCGCCCGTGCAACGTCGTCGGGCTCGTGCCGGGAGCCGGAAGGCTCGCCGGCGAGGCGGTCGTTGTTGCGGCCCACTTCGACCGCCACCCGACGGGGCGGCCGGCGGCCGCGACGATCGGCGCCGACGATAACGCGTCAGGAGCCGCAGGCCTGGTCGCCCTGGCTACGATGCTGCGGCGCCCGGTGGTCAGCGCGCCGCGACGAACGCTGATTCTCGTGGCCTTGAACGGCTCCCAGAGCGACCGCGCGGGACTCACGACCTACCTGCGACAAGCGATCGTCGCGCCCGAGCGGACGACGCTGGCGATTGTGCTGCACCGGATCGGCCGACTCACCGAACACCTCGAGGTCACCTTGACCGGCCCCGACACGACTCGACGTAGCGCCTCGATCACCAACGACGCGAGATCCGAAGGGGTCTCCGTGAGCCTGCTGCCGGCCTCCGATGACACCGCCTGCAGGTGCGACGACGCGGCGCCTCTGGCGGCCAAGGGTGTCCCGACGATGGTGGTCACCACCGGCGCCCACCGCGACGTCGGGAGCCGCCGGGACACCGCCCACAAAATCAACTGGGTAGGCGCAGGTCAGGTGCTGAACGCGGTGGCGCGCTCAACCCATCGCGCGATGTATCGACTCTGATCGCTGGATCCCGCGACCACGGATGTGGTGCCGAAGCGACGCGATGACGGCGGCTACCAGCCCGCCCCGGATTGGCCGAGGCGGCCCAGCGCGCCGCTGCGGGGGAGCGGCTGCTCAGTCCATCTCGAGTTTGCGAAACCGTTTGCTGCGGCGCACATTCTTGGGAGGGTTCCGAACCGCCGGCGCTGGCTCTGGCGGCGGCGTCGGTCGTGACGGCGCCGCCCCCCCGTCACCCTCCGCCGGAGATGCCGGAGATGCCCCGCTCTGGCTGGAGCCAGGGTGGGCGGAGTTGACCACGTCGGCCGGTAAGGGCTGTCCGATGTCCACCCAATGATGCCCATGTCGCACCTGGGCGGTCGTCCCCTGCATCCTCAGGTACTCCAGCTCGTTCCAATCATGCCGGGCCTTGAGGCCGGCGAGCACTCCGCCGAAAGAGTCGCTCGACAGCGCGGCCGGCTGCGCCGCCTCGATGATGTAGGTCCTGACGATGGTCTCTACGACCAACGCCATCAAGTCTTCGCCCCAGTCTGCCAGCACGTTCTTCATGAAGCCGACTTGGCGCCAGGGATCGTCGAGCCTGGCCTCTTGGATGACGCGGACCTCGGCGGGCTCCAGATTAGTGGTGTCCACCTGGCAGTCGACCAGCCGCGCGTTCTTGAAGGTCGCGTTGGTCAGGTTGGCGTAACGCAGGTCCACCTTTACCAACAAGGCGTTATCGAAGTTGGCGCCGAACAGGTTCCCCCCCTGCAGATCGCAGTCGACCAGCACGGCGCCCTCGAACTCAGCCCGATCCAGGGTCACGTTCCCCCTCTCTTGAGCCTCGAACCGAGTGTTGATGAGCAGGGATCGATTGAACTTCGCGCCGAAGAGCTCGCACGAATTGAACGTGCAAGACGTCAGTCGGGCTCCGGTGAAGTCCGCGTTGCCCATCCGCGTGGTAAAGAAGCTGGTCCCGCTCAGGGCCGCCCGATCAAAGCGCGTCTCGATGAGCTCGCTACCGAAAAACGAGCACCCCCGAAAAAGACCCTCGGAGAAGCGGGCGCCGCGGCAGCTCGATTCGGAGAACTTGGTCCGGTTGAAGTCGCCGCCGGTGGCGCTGGCGTCATGCAGGCCGAGTCGTCGGAACGTCGCGTCGTGGGAGACGATGGCGTCCATCCCAGCCTTGCTCATATCGACATCCGTGATCAGGCCTTCGACGCGACCAGCATGAATGCGTTCGGTGACCTCGATCGCGGAACGCAAGACGTTGTCGCTCATCTCTTCTCCAAAGCTTGTTTTGGCGGGCACAAGTTAGCACTTTTTGGACGCGGTGTAACCGCGCGTCTCGACCACTTCGCCAGCCGACGTGGACAAGCTCCACGTCGCCGCACTATGGTGGCCTGGAAACGGTTCGGAGGGGCCGGGTGTTCACCCTCCAATAGGCCAAAACCAAGGTGAACCCACGTGCTTCAGCTCGCCTACGAGAACGATGCTGGCGAGCCTGCGACCATTGCACTCGATCCAAACGAACAGCTGGTGGTCGGACGCAATCCTGGAAGCGGGCTCCAGACCAAAAACCCCAGCGTTTCACGCAAGCATGCGCGTTTGTACAAAAGCGGTCCGGACTGGCTCGTCGAAGACCTGGGCAGCTCGAACCACACGTACGTGAACGGCACCGAGATCAAGCAGGCCTCCTTCGAGGTCGGCGACAGCATCCGGTTTGGCGACCTCGCGGTGAAGATTCAGCGCGGTACCCAAGCCAGTGACGGTCGAGGCGCTGAGCGCCAGAGCCGACAGGACGACGCTGAACGGCGACGGGCCGAGCGGCGGCGGCGGCGAGCAGAACGCCGCAGCGCGTCATCAGAGGCCGCCCCCGCGGAGCCGACGACCCAGGCGGAGCCGCCAGCCCGGGCGGAGGCGCCAGAGCCAGCCCCGGATGAAGACCCCCGAGAGCGGCGGCGGCGGGAGCGGGAGCGGCGACTGGCAGAGCGCCGAAGCAGCCGTGGCGGATCTCGCAGCGAGACCCGAGAGGAGGCCGCGCCGGAGCCGGAGCCGGAGCCGAAGCCGAAGCCGAAGCCGAAGCCGAAGCCGAAGCCAGAGCCAGAGCCAGAGCTGACCGCGCGTGAACGACGGCGCCTGGAGCGGGATCGACGGCGCGCTCCGAGCGACAACGAAAAGAGGGCGAGCGGGGAGCAAGGCACCGGCGACGGCACCGACGCGAGCGTCAAGCTGCGGCGAAGCCAACGCGAACTCGACACGCTGCGCAGCCGGCTGGAGGAGTACCAGAACCGCATCGACGAGCTGGAGACGCGCTGCCGCGATCTGGAGTCCCGCGAGGAGCGACAGACCGAAGAGCTGGACGGCTGGCACGAGCGATACAATCGTGCCCGAGAGCAGGTCGACCACGCGCAGCGATTACTCGAGGAGACGCGAGAGGA
>JAAZYN010000580.1 GCA_014239625.1 Myxococcales bacterium
GAGTCTTCACCGGAGGAGACAACCGCGCCGTCGGCTGGCTCCAGATCCGAAGCTTTCACTCCAACCACGTGTGCGCGCAGGTGGCCACAGCCCTCCGGTCCCTGCGGGACGGCGGGGTCGGCTCGGTGTTGTTGGACCTCCGCGACAACCCCGGAGGGCTGATCGACCAGGCCGTGTGCGTCGCCGGATTGCTCGCGGGGCCGGACGTGCCCGTGGCCCGACTGTCGAGCCGCCGCGAGGAGAAGCGCTATCATCGACGCTATCGGACCGCACCAGACGCCAAGCCGATCGTCGCCGGCCCGCTGGCCGTGCTGGTAAACGCCGACAGCCAGAGCGCCGCTGAGCTCCTCGCCGGGGCCCTAAGGCTGGCCACCGGGGCAACCGTCATAGGTGAGAGGACTTACGGAAAGGGGAGCGTGCAGGACGCTCATGCGTGGGCCGAAGGGGTGGCCGTCGCGTTATACCAAGAGGTCGCGCGCTACCTGCTGCCGGATGGCGCCGCGATTCACTTGAGCGGGGTTGCGCCCGACGTGCCGCTGTCACCGATGGGCCTGACGCGCGTCACCCCATCCGCCCGAGCGGACTTGAGATACTGGGAGGCGCTCCGCCAACCCCCTGCCACGCCGCTGGCGCAAACGCCGGCGCGACGCGCGTGCGCTGTCGGACCGACGACGCTGGCGTGGCGTTCGAGCTCACCCACCGCGACCCTGACCCTCGATCCCATGCTACACGCGGCCCTGGGCGTGGCCCACCGGTGCAGACCGAGGGGCCATGAGTAACCCCGTCGAGCTCTCCCTCGCGGTGCAGGAGGCCTTGCCGCAGCTGGCGGAGGACCCGGCCGCGGCGCACGTCCCGTTGCGCGGCAGCCTGGAGGGCAGCTTCGGTGAGACCCACTTGGTGTTTACGGCCGCCGGGCGTTTGTACGCCGCCTCCAAGACCTCGGCCCTCGCTCCCTTCGAGGCCACCGAGTTGGACGCCAGTCACATCCCCAGGTTGGTGAGCGATCGCTGGGGTGACGCCCTCCAGGTCGTCGACAGCGCGGGGGCGGTGGGCACCATCCAGCTCGACTCGCTGGCACGTGAGCGCACGTTGCAGCGGCTGGCAGCGCTTTACCGCGAGCGCGGCGCCTGGGATGAGCTCGCGCAGACTCTCCGTCTGCGCATCGAGGCCACGTATGACACCCATCAGCGCGATGTCCTTCAGCTCGAGCACGCGAGCCTCATGGCCACCCAACTCGGCAGGCCAGAGGAGGCGCTAGCGGTATATGAGCGGATCCTGCTGCACGAGCCGGAGCAGGCCGTAGCCCTGGAGGGTCTCACCCGGCTGTTCTTCTAGGGCACCGAGACCCAACGCGCCGGACAGGGCCTGGCCGAGCGACACGAGGCGTTGAATCGATGGCTGGAGTCCCTGCGGGTACGTGACGTCATGTGCGAACTCATCGAGGGACCGAGCGACCGGACCGCGGCGCGTTTGACGCTGGCGCGCGACTGGCGGCACCGGTTGGGCGACTCCAAACAGGCCCTGGGGGTAGCTGGCGCCGCCCCGTGCGAAGCCCCCGGGAGCGCCGACGCGTGGGACGCGGTGCTCGCCCTGGCGGCCGAGCCGGAGGCTGCGGACTTGGCATTGGAGGTCTACAGCTGCCTGGCCGCGGTGTCGGCAGATCACCCTCTGGAGATTCGAGCCCGGTCGGTGGAGCGACTGGCCAGCCACTTGGAGGCAGCCGGCCGACAACACCACGCCGAGCAGGCATACCACCAACTGGTCGACCTCGGTCCGCCCTGGGCGGTGCCTGGGCTGGAAGCCCTCGCCCGCATCTACGAAGGACGCGAAGACTGGGGGCCACTGCTGGCCGTCCTGCGCGCCGAACTGGGCATGAGCCCCACCTCCACCCGGGCCATTGATCTGTGGACACGCGTCGGCGTGCTGCTGTCCGAAGCGATGGGGCAATACGGCGAGGCAGAGCAGGCGTTGAAACACGCCACCTCGATCCACCCCGAACACCTCGCAGCGCTCCAAGGCCTCCGCCACATCTACGATATCTCAGGTCGGTATGAGGAGCTGTACGACCTGCTCGACCGTATGGCGGGCTTGGAGACCTACGCCGCGCGCCGCGTGGCCCTGATCAAGCGTCAAGCTGCGATGGCGTTGGAGCATCTGGATGACCCGTCACGGGCCATCCGCAACTGGTTCAAAGTGCGGTCCATCGCGCCCGACGATCCTGACGTCCTCGAGCCCCTCTCGACGCTGCTTCGGAACGCCGAGCGCTCCGAGGAGTTGGCGGGCGTGCTCGCCGACCGCCTCGGACACGGTGGCCGCTCGGCGACCGAACGAGACGAGCTGCGGCGTAGGCTGGGTCACCTGTATCAACACGAGCTCGAGTCTCCGGAGCGGGCCGAAGGGGTCTGGATGGCGGTCCTCGAGGCCAGCGACACGCCGGACGTGGAGGCGCTGGAGGCGATGTCGAACCTCCGCGAAGCCGCTGGCGACTATCAGGGGACCAACGCGTACCCTCGCGCGGCTCTCCGAAGCTGTCGGCCCGGGGCGCCGAGCCGGCGTGCTCCGGCGCTGGGCGTCCTCATGCCAGGCCGCCGCCGACAACGTTGAAGCGCTGCGTGTCTGGCGAACCGTGCAGGCCCTGCAGCCGGAGGCCGTCGACATGCTCCAGGCGGTGGTCCGCCTGGCCGTGACGTTAGGCGATCAACCCCTTGCCGTGGCGACTCAGCGACAGCTGGTCGAGCTCACACCGGATGGCCGCGGCCGCGGTGAGCCGCTGATCGCTCTGGCCGGTCTGTTGCTCGAGCTCGCCGGGGACGACCCCCAGCGCCAGGACGCGCTGCTCCGAGAGGCCGGCCGGGCAGCAGCAGCCGGCTTCGACCGGGTGCCCGATAGCCTGCGCGCGGCTCAGCTCCGGGTTCGAATCCTCACCAAGCTTGAGCGCTGGGCGGAGGTCTCCGCGGCCATCGCTGACCACGTCTTGGCTCCGACGACCGACCCCGCGCAGCGACGCGAGGCCCTCGAGATCCTCTTGAATAACGCTCGAGTCAGGATAGGCGATGCCCGCCTCGGTGCGTCTCTCGCGATTCGGTTCGTCGCAGACATCCTCAGCCATCCGGCACTCGAGCGAACGACAGCGGACCTCGCCGTGCAGAGCGGTCAGGTCTCCCAGCTGCTGCAGGCGGTCGAAGAGACCGCCAGCCAGGGCGGCCTGGTGCAGGCTCTGGCTTCGGCGGCTGAGAGCGCCCGAAGCGCCCCAGCCCTGTCACGCCTCGGTCAGTGGTACGCCGATCACGACGATCCGCCCATGGCCGAGCGGTGCTTCGAGGACGCCCTGAGCGTTGGTG
>JAAZYN010000581.1 GCA_014239625.1 Myxococcales bacterium
CGCGACCACGAGCCATGCCAGCACCGCCACCAGTGCTGGTCCCCGGCTCGATGGCCCGGAGGAGGCAACGCACCCCTGGCCAGCAACCGCGTCCGGCTCGTCTGTCGTCGGTGGGGGTGACCCTTGCGGCAGGTAGAGGGCACACAGGCCCTCTCGGTCGTCGTCCGAGAGGGTCCGCTTGGCGCAGCTTCCTCGATGGGCCGCCTCGAACATGGTCGCGACGCGCGACTGCGAGTGCGCGAGCCCGAGCGCGTGACCCAGCTCGTGGACCAGCACTGACAACAGGTCGTGACGCAGTGGATTGGCACCACACTGTTGGCTCGCGTCGTAGGGGGCGCCGGCCACGTTGATCGCGATGTCGACGTCGCTCAAGGAGCCGGAGGCCGAGTCGTACTCGAGGGTCGTCAACGCCAACAACTTCGACCCAAACGACCAGCCTTGGTGGACCCACAGCAGGGTGTTGGTGCGGTCGTCCGGATCGGCTCCCGCCAGCCGCTGCCAACCGGCGATGCTCAGCGCGGGTGGCACAGCCGCGGCGCCGGAGCATGCGACGTCGTTCCACACCGCGACCGCCGTCTCGAGCAACATCGTGACCGACGCCTGGCTCCACTCCGGTCGGAGCTCGTCGTGGACGATGAAAGCCACCGATGATCCCTCCCAACGGACCGGGAGGCCGTCCTCGGAGCTGACGTGGAGCCAGCCACTGGAGGCGACCAGGAGACCGAGCAGCAGGCTTCCGGTCACGCCCATCGACGGCGCAGCGCCAGCGCCCCAACCATGAGCACCGTAAGAAAGAGCGCGGGCGCTGCGGGGGAGCCGATGGCGCAACCCCTGTCGGCCTCCGGGCACAGCGGCTCCCACTGCGGGTAGGCAGGCCCAAAGCCGCACGGCGTCTGAGGGGCCAGGCTGAGGGGATGACTCGCCTCCACACCAGCGACGTCGTCAGCGTGGAGGACGTAGTTGTCTCGGGCGCCCTTGTCGGTGCGCTCGAACATGACCGCCGCCTCCACCGGCGTGTGGTCCAGACCCAGCATGTGTCCGACTTCGTGGGTCGCGATCTGGCGAACATCAAAGGCGTCGCTCGCGCCGTCGATGGCGAAGCGCTGATGTTCACCGTTGAACTCCACGTCCGCGTCCACGATGAAGCCGGTCGCGTCGTCGATGGAGGTCGAGGTCAGGGCCACGACCCTGATCGGATGCTCCCAGCTACCGGGCTCCTCACGCCACAGGATGATGTTTCGGGGCTCCAGCGGCTCGACGCCGACAGCCCCGCCACAGGTCGCCCCACCGTAGCCGAAGCGCGGGTAGGCGGTGGCGAGCGAGCTCCACTCCTCGAACGCCGCGGTGAGGGCCGACTCGACATCGCCGCGCACCAGGTCCGCCGAGCTCGATGTCTCGAGGTAATAGGTCAGGCACGCGGTGGCCCACCGGACAGGCTCACCGGTGAGCGCGGTGAGATGCGTGTAGCCATTGAGCCACCCCGAACCCCCTCCCCAGTGCGGCAGGACACCGAGCCGGTAGCCCAGGGGCATCCACTCCTCGCCGACCCGCTCCAACAGGAAAGTCGCACGATCCCCCAACTCCAAACGCGGCACCCCGGCGACCACCGTGGTCACGCCATGGAGGCTCCCCCCCGGGAGCATGACGCTCAGCGGCCCGTTGGCTGGAGCAGCACGCGATCGGTCGACGGGGCTCTCGTCGACCGAAATACTCAAGCGTGTCCAGCGCGGAGCGTGGGGGCCTGCCGCCACGACGTCGATCCCGGTGACCGTCCCGACAACGACGAGGCCGGCCTCTTGGATCAAGGTCTCCAGGGGCGCCTCGACCACGACCAGAGCGGACGCGCGAGAGCAGGCAAGAGCCAACAGACACGCTGTGCAGAGCACTCTGATGCTGATTTTTTTGGTCGACAATCCCACTGGGATCGAACATTAGGCGACCAAGCACGTCCAATCCAGCGCGCGATCAGGGACCCTTTTTTCGCCGCATGCGGATCGCGCGGTATCCTTGGAGCAGGTTGAACATGCCAAGCCGAACACTCAAAACGCCAAAAACGTTTCGTTACGCACCGATGAGCATCATCGCGGTGCTCGCCGTGCTCGCCGCGGGGACCTCCAGCGTCGGTCTCGCAAGCGAGCCTGCGGCAGCCCCGGCGAGTCCGCAACCCGACCCGACGCTGTCCGGCAAAGAGATCGTCCAGAAAATGTTGGACCAGAACAGAATCGGTTTCGAGTCGGGCCAGGCGACCATCTGGATGAAGCTGAAGACCAAACAGGGAGCGATCCTCGACCGAAAGATGCTGGCTCGAGCCAACAACAAGGGGGGCCTGCAGCAAACCCGGATGACGTTCCTGGAGCCTGAGGACCAGCGCGGCATCGAGGTGCTCCTGCTGGAGCAGAAGAGCGGCGCCGACTTGCAGTACGTGTGGCTTCCCCGCCTCAAGAGCAAGCGGCGCATGGGCGGCGCGGCCAAGAACGGACGATTTCAAGGTTCGGACTTCACATACGCCGACCTCGAGAGCCGCGACATCAAGAGCGGCACGTACAAGCGGCTCCCCGACGCGACCTACGGCAAGAAGAACCCGAAGCCTGTCTACCGAGTGGACACCACCCCCAAACCGGGCGTTGACCAACAGTATTCGAGGGTAGAGCTGTGGGTGGACGTAAAGACGATGCTCCCGTTCAAGACCATCTTCTACGACCGCGCGGGCAAGAAGCTGAAGGTGCTCAAGACGCGTCGGATCAAGAAACTGAACGGGCGCTACGTGCCTACGAAGGTGACGATGAAGAACGTCCAAGAGCACAGCGAGACGGTGATCGAGGTTGGTAAGATCAACTCCAACGCCAAATATCCGCCGAGCCTCTTCTCCCCAGATGCACTTGGCAAGTAACCGCTTAGTGCCCGGCGTGGAGCGCCCCGCCGCGTCGTTCGGGGCTCTTTCGGCCCGGCTCCACGTTGCTCCGCCACGAACGGGCGCTTCCAGTGCGTTGTCGTCGCGCACCGAACCGAGCCGAAACGCTTCCGAATGACGCGACGCTACCTCCGAGCCCGGGCGCTAGCCCGTATCCAGCAACAGACTCCGCCTGACGCTTGGGATCTTCGAAGATGTCACGGTGCGCTCGCCTCTGCCGAGGAGCAGGGCCGAGAGCACAGGGACCTCGACGCCCAATCCACGCCACCGCGACATCACTCGAATCTCCCGGCGCGCCGCTCGAGATCTGGCCGGCGATGCGGGCTGTTGTCCTCCCTCGCGGCGGCGCTGGCGTCACTGCTTCTGGCGACGGTTGGGGATGCGCGAGCGGAGCCACCGGAT
>JAAZYN010000582.1 GCA_014239625.1 Myxococcales bacterium
AACGTGATCGCCGGCGCGGTGGCGTGGCCGCTGTCCGACGACGAGCAGTGGCAGGCCTTTCACGCCATGAACCTGGGCTGGGGCCTCGTAAACCTATCCATCGCCCTGCCCAGCCTGATTCGCAACCTGAGCGCCGACCCGAGCGAGCTCGACCTGGCCGCGACGCTGCGCGCTGAAGAGGGGCTCAAGGCCACCCTCTGGTTGAACCTCGGCCTGGACGTGGCCTATCTCACAGCCGGCGCGTTGATGTGGGAACGCGGCGCCTCCGGTGATGAACCGCTGCTGTTGGGCTTTGGCCGGTCGCTGGTCCTCCAGGGCGCCTTCTTGTTGGCTTTCGACGTGGTCTTCTCGGTGCTCACCGCGAACCACACGGCCACACTCTATTCGCGCGTGCGCGAAGGTGGTGGCGAGGTGGGATTCAGCGGCCGTTTCTGAGCGGATGGCGCTGGGATCAGCGCAGGCCAGAGCGTCGGCGCGGCGGCTCCACCGGCCACGAGGCTGACGGTGAGTTCATCGTCGACGGCGCCACCGCGCAGCTCGGACCGTGTAACCACCCGCAGAGCGCCGGGACGCTGGGCATCGCGCCGGTGTCAGAGCGCTTCGAGCGCGGCCACATAGGCCGCGTGTTCTCGAGCCGTCCCCAGGCTGTCAGTGGCTATGATGTCGCGGACAACGCCCTCGGCATCCAGCACGAAGGTGTGACGGTTCGCGCACCCAAGGTCTTCGTTGAACGCTCCATAGGCCATGGAGGTGGCGCCGTGCGGCCAGAAGTCGCTGAGGATCGGAAAGGGCAGGTTGTTTTCACGCGCCCACGCGCCGTTGGAGGGGCCCGCGTTACAGGTGATCACCACCACCCTGGCGTCCAGGTTGGCCAACGCGTCGCTCGCGTCTCGCAGGGCGCAGAGCTCGCCCTTGCAGATACCGGTAAAGGCGAACGGGATGAACACCACGAGGGCCTTGTCGCCTTTGAGGTCGGCGAGGCTCAACCGAGCGCGGTCGTGGTTGGGCAGCGAAAAGTCTGGGGCGGGCTGACCGATGGTCGCGGGCATGAAGATCTCCTGAATCGATGCTGGGACGTGCTGCAGGCTTTGCTGGTGACCCCCCTACCTCAACGACGCGCGCAAGGCAACGAGGGTGCGCGTCGGCCGCAGGCCGGTGATCACCGGCGCCTCGCCCGCCCGGGATCGGCGCCGCCGCAGCTGCTTGACCCGGCGGATCCACAGCGCTGAAGGGCGCGACCTCCGCGCGGCGGGCTCGTCGGTTGTCGACCACGACGTCACCCGCCTCCGGTCCGGTGCCACGCGCGTCTGCGCTACGGCTCTTGGCCTCGCTCGAGCGGCCGTGAATCGTCCGGGCGGCGTGGCGGGGCGTTGGGTGTCGGCCCTTCAGGCCAACAGCCCGCGCATCGCGTGGCCGGAGATCCGCTGGGCCAGCTCCTCGGTCGGGACATCCGACAACCCCAACGCGTTGAGCTGACCGTCCAGCAAGAGGTTCGACAGCCCGTGGATCATCGACCACGCGGTGAGGGTGAGCTCCTCGATGGGGGCGTCGCGTAACAGGGTGGCGTCCCGGCAGGCTCGGACGGCGTCCACGAGGTGCCCAAAGGCCCCCTGTCCCGCCTTCAGGAGCGTTGTAAAGTCCGCCTTGTCACCGAGCTCGGGACCGAACATCACCCTGAAGTTCGCGGGGTGCGCCACGGCGAACCCCACGTAAGCGGCCCCGAGCGCGTGCAGGCGCCGCGCGGGGTCGTCGAAAAACGGTGCGGCCGCGGCCGCGAGCGCCTGATCGAACTGTCGAAACCCCTCCGCGGCCAGCGCGGCCAGCAGCGCGCGCTTGTCCTTGAAGTGGCGGTAGGGGGCGGTCTGGCTGACCCCGGCGAGCCGCGCTGCGCCCCGCAACGTGACGGCCTGCGGCCCACCCCGCTGGATCAACACCAGGGTGGCGTCTACCAGCGCCTTCCTCAGATCACCGTGATGGTACGCGCCACGGCGTTTGGTCTTGACGTCGCGCTTCAGGCCACGCTCCCCATGGAGGCGCTCTCGGCGCGGTTGACCCTGGCCCCGGTGAGGACGGTCGCGCGACTCTTGACGAGGTACTTCTGCGCTTCCTGACCCGCCATGACTCCGCTCATCAAGCATGTCATCACGCCAGCGCCAAGCACCGACGCACCGGACTGAAACAGACCCGGCACGCCGATGTTGGGGAACAGGCGCCTCGGGAAGCTCTGCTGAGGGCTGTGCTCAGGACCGTAGATGCCGCCGTCGCGGCCGCGAACGAAGTGCCACACCGTCGCGGGCGTGGCCGCCTCCTGCAGCACGACGTGGTCCCGAATACCGGGCAGGTAGGTCTCGGCCGCCCCCAACAGGCGGTCAGCGAAGCGCTGCTTGATGGATTCGTAGGCGTCACCCCGCTTCATGGTGGGCTTGTCGAACCAGGGCATGAAGGGCTCGGACGGCACGAAGGTGATGAGCTCGACGGTGTGATGTCCCTTTGGCGCTCGGACGCTCTCCGGGTCTTTGAGGGTGGGGACGGTCAGAAAGAAGAACGGATCACGCTCGGGCATCGCGCCGCGAAAGGCTGGCGCATAGCCGGCCTCGATGTCCGGCGAGCCGTAGTGCCATATGTTGGCGTCGGTGAGCCCAGCCGCTTGCACGTCCATGTCGGTGCCCACAAACAGGCAGAACGACCCGAGGCTGGGCTTGAGGTCTTTTACCTTGCGGCGGGTCCACCAGTTGGGCCGCGCACCCTGGAGCAGCTCGACGGTCTGCTTGACGTCGGCGTTGGACACCACCGAGCGCGCCTCGTACCGCTGCCCCTTGTGGGTCGTGACGGCGAATCGACCGTTGGGCTGCTTGGCGATGCTGTCGACCCGTTGGTTGCGCTGTAGCTGTGCGCCGTGCGCTCTGAGCGCTGTGACGAAGCCGTCCCGAAGGGCGCCGCTGCCACCGACGGGGTAATAGGCCCCGCCGAGGAAGTGGTTCAGCACCATGATAGAGACCAGCGACCCGGCTCTGCTCGGTGGCAGCCCGATGTCGCCACCGGGTCCAGCGAAGGTGGCGCGCAGGTAGGGGTCGTCGAAATACTGCGCGAGCAGCTCCGAGAACGGCAGATGCAGCGTGCGCGCCAGACCTGGGAGGTGTCGAAGGGCGTTGGTGACGTGCCCCAGCTTGGGGCGGCCCATGGTCAAGCGTTGCACGTCGGTGCAGGCCTTCATGAGGTTGATGAACCGGTGGATGTTCTTCTTTTCGCGCGGGAAATCTGCCACCAGCAGCTCGCGCCACCGATCGATCCCCTTGACGAGCCGCGCT
>JAAZYN010000583.1 GCA_014239625.1 Myxococcales bacterium
TACGTCGAGCCCGCCGCGGGGAGGACGCACCCGGCAGCGCTGCGGATCCGCCGGTCGCAGCCGAGGGGCCATGAAACATCCGGGCTATGCCGCGCGGCGCATCGGCTCGAGGACATCGCCGTTGGGCAGCGGGAGCGTCTGGCCGGCGCCATCGATGATGGCCTGCCTCAACGCGAGCGGCTTGTCGTATTGCTTGAGGGCGAGCCCCACCATTCGGGCCTTACCGCGCGGGTTGGTGTAGTGGATGACGAGGACCCCGGCGGTGGTGTTGGTGCGACGCTTCCACTCCAGAGACGTCACCTTGTCCCACCCGATCTTCGTCGTGCCCCCGCGCCAAATCCGTAGCTCTGTCGGCGCGATGACGACGCGCAGCCGCTGCGCGACGATGATCGGGAGCATGCCGAAGCCCAGTATGGGCAGGGTCACGATGCCCGCCACCCACAGCACGACGCGCCCGAAGGTGTGCATGCGGAAGACGGAGCTGGCGCCTAGCGCCGCTTGCTCTGCGGCCTTCTTCTTTCCGGCTCGGTGCAGAGTGAAGAAGAGGGATGCAGCGATGAAGGCCAGCAGCGCGACGGCCATGCCGGACACCCCGACCAGCTCGATCAGGTTGGCCTCCGAGTCCGCGGCTCCAAGCCGCATTCTGTTGGCTATCGCGGCTACGCCGACACCGGCACAACCCACTATCAGAGAGACGATTGCTGCCTTTTTCATGACTTCCTCTTTCGGTTGGCGACGCGGTCGCCGTGGGGGGAGTGGGTTCGAATCAACGCGGGCGGGCGGCCCGAGCGGGACACTTGGCGCTCGTTCCGACGTCTCGCGACAGGAGACCTCGAAACGAGCGCAGGCCCGACGGCTACATCCCGTCTGTCGCCATGAGCACCGACCGGTAGCAGTCGGGGATCTCCTCGAGCCGTTTCCGGAAGCCGTCGCACACCTTGAACGCCTTGGTCGCGTCCGTCTCGGCCAGCTTCTTCACCTTGACGTAGAGGCTGCGGCGCGCGCTGAACAGCTCGACCGGAAGCTTGCCGGTCTTGGCTTCGACCCGCTTGCGACAGCTGTCGACGCCCGCCAACAACGAGCTGCATGCATCGACCGGGAGCCTGCCGTTTTTCAACTTGGCCAGGTCGAAGTCTCCGGGCTCCCAGCTGACCCCAGCGCTGCCAATCGAGCCCGCGGACGCGGTCGCCCTGGTGGTGTCCTTGTGGGACCGACTGCTCATCGCCTTCATGCACTTCGCGAGGGCGTCCATGCCCTCTGCGGCGATGACGCAGGCCTTCGCCTCCTCGTCGAGGCGCTCGCCGCACTGTCTCACGGCCTTTTGCCTGCTCTCGTCGTTTTTGAACGTGGGGAATCCCGGGATGGTCTCGGTGTGCGCGACCACGTCGCTGCAGCTGATGGCTTTGGCATCACCGCCGGACCCGCCGCTGGCAGCCACGTCTTTGCCACAGGCCCCTGAGACCAGGCTCAGTGACGCCACCACGCTCCATATGACCCCGCGGTTGAGGCGGGTCATCGATGCTGTCGACTTCATATCTGTCTCCTTTGCTCGTTGAGTGCGTCGCTCGTCCTCCAACGCGGCGGACGGGCGTCGTCGAGAGGGCCTGTGTCAGCGGAGCACCGGCGGCGCGGACATGATCTGCCCGGGCTTGTGGCACTTGCCGCTGCTGGCGGCGTACGTGTAGCCCGTGGGGCAGCTGATGTTGGTGGTCGAGTAGACTTGGGCGCCCCTTTTGCGGACGCGCCGGCACTTCTTCGCCGCGGTGTCCCAGGTCCAGTCGTTGTGGTTGTTCAGTCGCTTGCAGGTCGGGGCGCTGCTGAGCGCTGCCAACGACTTGGTGCAGCTGTACTTCGTCCCGCTCTTGTTGAGCTTGTAGCTCGAGGAGCTGCAGCTGATCGACTTGCGGCACGCGGTCGACGAGCTGCACACTCGGGACACCGCCCGAGCTGGCTGAACGGAGCTGACGACTGGGTAGGCGTACGCTTTGCCGCCGGCCTTCTCACACTTCCCCGAGGACGACTTGTAGCCGAAGCCCGACGAGCACTTGATGTTGCTCGTGGCATAGACCGTGGTCCTCTTGGTGCGGCGGTAGCACTTCCGCTGGGAGGTGCTCCACTTCCAATCGTTGGCCATGTTGTAGCGCGTGCAGACGGGGTTGACCGTCTGGGCCGAGGACGTCTTGGAGCAGAACAGCTTCCCTGAGCTGTTGCCCAACGTCCAACCCGCGGGGCACGTGACATAGCGCCACGTCGAAGCGTGCGCTGGATCGGGGAGGGACGCCAGACCGACAGTCGCGGCGATGAGCAAAGCAAGAGACGTTTTCATGGTGGGCTCCGTGGGTTGGGGCTGGTGTGTTTTCACTTCGTCGTCGGGTCGCCGCCCGGTCGGCGGCGCTCGGGTAGGGACCTGAGCAATCCCTGTGCCAGGTCTTCAGGGCCTTCAACGCAGCCGGTTTGAGCGCGCTCCGCCGATCGGGTGGCCACCCTGGTCGACACCGCGGCGGCGCGCGGGTGTCTCCTCGAGTCGACACTGGATCCGCACAGCCCGGAGCCACCGCGGTACGGGTTCGGCACGGCCGTTGCACAGACGTCGTCGTATCCAGGAGGAGGTGAGTCACAAGTGGCCGCAATCGAAGGGCTGATGTACGGTCGGATCATGCCGACCCGAGCACCCGCGGGCCCCACCGAGGCAATCGGATCCAGCGAGACCCTCGGCGTGTACGCCAAAGTGAGCCGGCTCGCCGTCGGAGGGATGGCCGAGGTGTGGCTCGCCGAGGCCCCGGCGGGCCGCGGGGGGGGGCGTGTGGTCCTCAAGGCGGCCCTGGACGACCCCCACGGAATCGCCCGGCGGCAACTCGGCAACGAGGCGCTGATCCTCGACATGCTTCCCATCGGGGTGGCGCCTCAGCTGCTCGACGAGCTCGACGGCGTGCTCGTCCTCGAACACCTCGAGGGTGTCACATTGGAGGGTCTGCTCGCGCACCTGCGGAGACGCGGCAAGAGGCTCAAGCCGTCGGCCTGTGCGGCCCTCATCGGGTCCCTCGGAGAGCACCTGGCGGCGCTGAACAGCCTGGGAGTGGTGCACTCCGACCTGTCGCCAGCCAACGTGTTCGTGACCCGCGGCGGCGACGTCCGGTTACTGGATTTCGGACTCGCTACGACCGAGCCGGGCGCGCGCGATGACCTGATGCTTCGGGGGACGCCCGAATACATGGCGCCTGAGCAGCTGCGTGGGGAACCGGCGACCGCGGGCACCGACCTGTTTGCGGTGGGGCTGTGCGTTTACGAGGCGCTGACCGGCGCCGC
>JAAZYN010000584.1 GCA_014239625.1 Myxococcales bacterium
TGGTTTCTATTCCGGTGATTCACACGCCCGCACAACTTTAACATAAAGATAGGGTTTTCAGCTAACTAGCTTGCATTTGATGAATAGCAGGAAGTTCTGAGGCAGGAAAACTGGCGTCCCCAGCGGGATTTGAACCCGCGTCGCCGGCGTGAAAGGCCGGTGTCCTGGGCCAACTAGACGATGGGGACCTGCCGCGGTCACAATGTCGCTACTATGGGTCGGGGGGGATTCGAACCCCCGACCAACGGGTTAAAAGCCCGCTGCTCTACCGGCTGAGCTACCGACCCGTTGATCAGCTGACGTTGGACCAAAAACTACCTACCAAAAAGCTGCCGGTCATTTAGCGAACCGGTCATGCGGCGTCAACATCTGTCGCGATAGCGAGCGGAGAGTTCATGGGATCAAAGCAGCACGAAGGAGTCGGCCCCGGCTCGGGGATATGGCGTGGATTGGCGGTGATCGTGCTGATTACGGCGGTCGCGGCGGCCAGCTCGGGGCAGGGGTCCTGGGTTACTAACATCGTCATCGAGGCCTCTGATCGGGTGGCTCAGGTCACAGCAAGTTGCACCCCAGGTGGACTACAAGCTACCGCGTTGATGCAAGATCGTGGTGGCGCGCCGGAGGCCTGCCGGGTGGGAAGCGTTATCCAGATCGTGGTCCGCAACGTCACCGAGCGGGCCCTCTACCCGCACGTCGTGATCTTCGCCCACGGGGCCGTGGCGTCTTACACCTGGCCGGGATCCGATCTCGAACGGCGGGTCCTCGCGCCGCGAGCTGTGAGCATGACCTTGCCTCTCGAGTACACCCTGACACAGCGTGGGGCGACCCTCGTCGCCGTGCTCTCGCCGACGCGGCTCAGCGAGCAGCAGGTCCGGGCTGCAGGTCGGCGCGCGAGCTCGTCACTGCGGCTCGACGGCGTGACGACCGCGGTGTGGCGCGTGGAGGCCACCGGCATCTTGGAGCGGACGGGTCGCTGACGGTGCCGAACGCGGCTCCTCGCGGCCCCGCGTGAGATCGACGTGCGCCTGGCGCGCAGCGAAGCGGCGGCGAACCGTCGACCGGATGCTCCACGGCGTCGCGGCTGCAGCCGTCGGAGCCGCAGCGCCGGCAGGCGTGACCTCGCTCCGGTCGTCTCGACGCTCATCGAGCACGACGTCACTGCCCTCCGGTCTGCGTCCCGCGTCTCAACGCTGCGCTCCACGCGGCACGAAACACGCCGGCGGGGTCAGGCGAGCAACAGCGCTGCCCCAGCTGCCGCGGCGGCCGCGCCTATGACGCGATTGCGGGTCAACGGCTCTGCCAGGAACATCCGGGCGAAGATCAGCGTGAAGATCGTCGCCATTTGACCGAGGATCGCCGCCACGGAGACGGTGGTGTACTTCATCCCGCCGATCCAGAAGACCATCGCCAGGAACCCCCCGAAGAAGCTGCCGGGTACCAGCGTCCGCCATACGCGCTGTGGCTTGAAGATGCTCAACCGCTGCCTGGCTGCGCGGCGCGGCAAGATCGCGATCAGCTGCGCGAGGGTCCCCGCGACGAGCCGAATGAAGGTCACCTCCACGACCCCACCTCGATCGAGCGCTGGCTTGGCCAACACGATCCCTGCCGCCATGAGCACGATCCCGGCGACGCCGATCCCGATGTACCTGCCCACCGGATCGCGTCCGGCGGGTCGGTCCCGGGTCGGTGCGTACGACGCCACGAAGACCCCGCCTGCCACCAGGGTGCCACCGAGCACAAAGGTCCAGCCCAGCGCGTCGCCCAGAAAGACCACCGACATCAGCACCATCGACGGCGCGTAGCTCGTCTCCACCACCGCCATCAGTCCGGCGCCCAGACGGCGTAGCGCCGCGAACGCCAGGGTGTCGGCGATGGCGATCCCGATCACTCCCGAGAGGACCAGGCGCGCCCAATCTTCGGTGCTTCGGTCCACGTCGATCCCCTCACCCATCAGGACCAGCGTTAGCCCGATGAGGAGTACACCCACGACGTTCTTGAAGAGGTTCATCGTCTCTGGATGGACCTCATCGCTGCGCTTGTACAAGACGACCGCGGCCGCCCAGGCGATCGCGCTGCCGAGGGAGAGTACCTCGCCGAGCATCAGCATTGCCGGTTAGCGGCGCTGCTCCATCATCTGGACGAAGGGCTCGAAGAGATAGTGCGCGTCGTGCGGGCCCGGGCTGGCCTCGGGATGATATTGGACGCTGTACAGCAGCTCATCGGGATGGGCGAGGCCAGCGACGGTGGCGTCGTTGAGGTTCACGTGGGTCACTCGGCATCCATCCGGGAGGCTCCCGCGATCCACGGCGAACCCGTGATTCTGACTGGTGATCGCCACGCTCCCCGTGTCCTCGTGGCGCACCGGGTGGTTGGCTCCACGGTGGCCGAACTTGAGCTTGTAGGTCTTGGCACCCAGCGCCAGACCGAGGATCTGGTGGCCCAGGCAGATCCCAAAGATGGGGAGCTTGCCGACCAGCTGGCCGACCTGTTCCTTCGCGCCCCGGACGGCGTCCGGATCTCCCGGACCGTTGCTCAAGAACACCCCCTCGGGTTTCAGGGCCAGCGCCTCTCGAGCGGAGGTGTAGGCGGGCACGACCGTCACCGCGCAGCCAAGGTGCACCAGATGGCGCAGGATGTTGTTTTTTACGCCGAAATCGAAGGCCACGACGCGGTAAGGCTCGGGGCGAGAGCCAGGGCTTCCAGCGTCCACGTCGTCCAGGGGGTACAGGCCGTCGGTCCACTCGTAGGGCTCCGACGCGGTCACCCCGGCCACCAGGTCGATGCCCACCAGGCCAGGCACGTCACGCGCCAACGCGCGCGCCTCCTCCTCGGTGTCGGGAGCCGGGCTCAAGACGACCCCGGGCTGGGCTCCAGCCTCTCGGATATGCCGAACCAACGCCCGGGTATCGACACCGGTGATCGCCACGACGCCCTTGTCTGTCAGGTAGCTCTCCAGGTCCTGGGTCCCCCGGTAGTTGCTGACCACCGGACTGACGTTGCGCACGATCAGCCCAGCGGCGAATACGCGGCGCGACTCGCGGTCGTTGGGATTCACGCCGTAGTTGCCGATCTCGGGGTAGGTCATCGTCACGATCTGGCCGGCGTAGCTTGGATCGGTGAGGATCTCCTGGTAGCCCGTCATGGAGGTGTTGAACACCACCTCACCACTCGCGCGCCCCCTGGCCCCGAGCGCCTGGCCGTAGAACAGGGTGCCGTCCGCCAACGCGATGACCGCGCTGTCACGTCGATTTCTAGCCATCATCCCACCTCGCTCGGGTTCTGCCACGCCAGCACGCCGGCTACGA
>JAAZYN010000585.1 GCA_014239625.1 Myxococcales bacterium
GTCGTTGACGCTTCTGGGCATGACCGTCGCCAGCTCGACCTCCGCTTCGTTGGTGTATTCGGCCTTGACCGACAACCTCAGCCTGGCCACCGAGGTCACCGTGCAGGTCTGCCTGGCCGCCGACAGCGGTGGCTGTGAGCCGTTCATCGCCTCAGAGAGCGCGACCACGCTTGGCGACGGCGTCCTCGAGCTGAGCCAGACGCTGGTGCCGGACACCCGCTACTACGCGTGGGCGCGCCCCGTCGATGAGGCGGGCAATGTGGGCGCCGCCCAGGGGCCGGTCAGCGGCCGCACCCTCGCCGCAGCTGCGGCGACCGGGTTGGCTGTGGGCAAGAGCCACACCTGCGTGTCCACATCCGACGGCGCGGTCGCGTGCTTCGGCGACGACTCCTCCGAGCAGCTGGGCACGCCCGGCCCGGCGGCCGACCTCGCGGCCGCTGGCGAGACGGTGTCCGGCGTGACGGAGGTGGTCGCCGTCGCCACCGGATCGGGTCACAGCTGCGCGCTGAGCGCCCTGGGCGCGGTGTCCTGCTGGGGCGACAACGCCCTCGGTCAGACCGGCGCTCCAGCTGCAGGCCCGACGGCAGAGCCGGCTCAGGTCGACCTCGGGGGCGTGGCGGCCAAACAGCTGGTGGCCGGCGCCGAACACACCTGCGCGTTGTTGGTGGACAGCACCGTCGCGTGTTGGGGTCGGGGCACCGAGGGGCAGCTGGGAGATGGCAACCTCACCCACAGCGGGGTGGCCGTGGCGCCGATCAACGCCAGCGGCATCCGCATGCTCGCGAGCGGCGATGACCACACCTGCGCCGTCACCACCCCCGGCCAGGTCTGGTGTTGGGGCGACGACGGGCTGGGCCAGCTGGGTAATGGCGCGGCTGGCAGCATCGGGATCGCGGTGCAGGCGGAGGTTGGGCCCGTCGTGAGCATCGGCGCGGGAGCGCATCACACCTGCGCGGTGCTCGACAGCGGCGCGATGCGGTGCTGGGGCGACAACTCGTCGAGCCAGCTGGGCGCGGGCCTCGGGGCGCCGATGTCCGACGCCCCCGTGGACGTCCAGCTCATGACCAGCGCGGTAGCGGTCGCCGGCGGCGATCTCCACACCTGCGCGCTGCAGGGCGACGGCGACGCGTTCTGTTGGGGCGACAACACCAGCGGTCAGTTGGGCGATGGCACCACGACGCCGCAGCCGCTTCGAACGCTCGTCGCGGGCGACCACGTGTTCAGCGGCATCGCGGCAGGGGGCAGCTCGACCTGCGCCTGGGCCAGCGATGGACAGGCTCACTGTTGGGGCATGAACGCCGCCTGCAACCTGGGCCTGGGCGCCGGCAGCGACGGTCTCTTCAGCGCGCCGCAGGCGGTCACCGTCGAGGCCCCCTCAGCCGCACGGCGGGTGGTCGCAGGGGACGGCGTCTCGGGCGCGATCAGCACCGCCGGAGAGCTCTGGCTCTGGGGCAATGGAGACAGCGGGCTCAAAGGCGACGCGACGGACAGTGACGACTCCGAGCTCCCCACCACCATCCCCGTCAGCGCTACCGGCGGCCTGAGGGACGTCGGCTTCGGCTCCAACCATGCGTGCGCCCTGGATAGCGCAGGTCTCGTTCATTGCTGGGGATCCAACACCTACGGTCAGGTCGACGGGGTGGCGTCGGCTCAGCTCCTCGCGCCGACCGACGCCGGACTGCCCGCCGCGATCGCCCTCGCGGTGGGTAAGCGACACGGCTGCGTCGTGGCACAGGACCGAACGGTGAGCTGCTGGGGAGACAACAGCGCCGGGCAGCTCGGTACGGGTGACGCTGTCGCCCAGAGCGGCGCGGTCGCCGTTCCAGGTGTCGCCGGCGCCACCGACGTAGCCGCCGGCGACGACTTCAGCTGCGCTTGCCTGGCCGACGGGACCACGGTCTGTTGGGGCACCGAGGACACCGGGCAGCTCGGTCTGGGCGGGACCTCCGGGGCGCTGATGGGCCCGTTCCCAACGCCTGGAGTCAGCGGCGCGCTGCAGATCGTCGCCGGGGCGCAACACGCGTGCGTGCTGACGTCGACCGGCGGGCCGATGTGCTGGGGGTCGAACCAGAATGGACAGCTCGGCCATGGCGCGGTCAACAGCATCCAGACGGCCGCCGCGGTGACCGCCGCAGGGAGCGCCACGTCCCTGTCTGCGGGCGCCAAGCACACATGCGCAGCGCGCCTCGGCGACCAGGTGCGCTGTTGGGGCTGGGGGGCTCTCGGTCAGCTCGGCAACGGCAGCGCGACGCCAAGCGAGGTCACCCCCAGCGCCGTCGCCCTCGGCAGCCTCTCACAGGTGGCTGCTGGCGGAGATCACAGTTGTTTCATGCAGGCCGACCAGAGCATCCGCTGTGCCGGAGCGAACCTCGAGGGGCAGCTGGGGAACCCGTCGGCCGGTATCTCCTCGGCGGACCCGGTCGCCGCACCGGTCATCCCGTGAGCGTCTGACCCGGCCACCCGGCGCGCCAGACGACGGCGATCCGAACATCCGCCGGTGCGCCTCCTCTACATGCCATGGCCCGGGGCGGCGCCGCCCCGCCGTCGTCGAGGCCGGACGCGCTGGTCGGGCGCGCGACGCCGCTGTGGCGGTCGCTGCTCGCGCCCGGGGGCCGCCTGGGGGTCGCTCCTACTGGTCGGCAGGGATCCCATAGGCGGGCTGCGCGATGGCGTCCGGGCCGGTGTCGGCTTGGACATCCAGCGCCGCGTCCCCCTGATCGACGTCCGCAGGCATGCCGTAGGCCGGCTGGACGGAGATGTCCGAGGTGGGCGGCGGCTCGCCGTCGTCACAGGCGACGAACCCGGACGCGCCCAACAACGCTCCAGCGAGCACCCCGGCACGCAGTCTCCGTATGCGACCCATCACAGCTGGGCCGGAGCAGAAAGGGCAAGGAGCTTCGGCGCGAATGTGTCGCGCGCACGCCTTGCAGGTGGTCAATCGATCTCGTGAAATAGCCATCTTTGCAGTGTGGCCAAACCATCGCCTCACGTCAACGCGGTCAGGGCCGCTCCTCCGCTAGGAGCTCTGACGACGTCCGCTCCCGTGGTGTACCGCGTGGAAGGTTCGGTGCCAGACGCCGGGGGCCGCGGCGCTCTGCCGCCTGCTCTCGGGACGCGCTTCATGGTTCCTGCAGGCTCATGGCGGAATCAGCCCGGATGTCTCCCGCGGCGGCGGCTGCGACCGGTGAGTTCGCGGCGCTGATGGGCGCGTGGTCCCTGTGGCGAGCTCGACTCACGTGAATGCCGACTCACGCAGCCGGTCAGAATGGTTGACGCCAGGATTCGCCAGGCGTTTCGGCCC
>JAAZYN010000586.1 GCA_014239625.1 Myxococcales bacterium
CCCGTTTGGCTGGCACCGTCGGCGTCGTCCTCTCCCTCTCCCTCTCCCTCTTCCTCACTCTCACCCTCACCCTCGCCCTCGCCCTCGCCCTCGCCCTCGCCCTCTTCTCCCTCCCCGTCCGGGTCTTCGACGCTCCAGTCCTCGTCATAGCTTACCGCGATCATGGTTAAGTCGTGATTCGCCATGGTGCGTTGCAGCTCCAGCATACTGGGCAGCTCGCGGACGCACGGCTTGCACCACGTCGCCCAAAAGTTCAGGAAGATGATCCCGGACGGCGTCTTGATGTACGATGTCATCACCGCTGAAAGCGGCGCTGTGGAGCTGGTGGCACCGACCTCCACTCGGAACTGTCCTTGACCCGGTCTGAGCGCGCTGTCGATCAATTCCGCGTCGATGGCGCTCGTCAGCTCCTGGACGCGGGCCGCTGGCCCGGTATTCTCTACGGCGCTCCACGCCTGAATCATAAAGAATGTGGCTAACGCGAGGGTGCTCAGGATGACAAACACCTGGCGGAGCTTCAGGTGTTGAGGATCGGAGGCCAAGACCATGGGTCTGCGCTAGCACACTTGGTCTACACGCGGCAACGGGGTTGCTCTGCTCACCTCAATCCATGGTAAAGACCAAGCTCAACCATGACACGACTCTGGGACAAGCTGACCGCACCTGCTGCGACGCTGCCGGACGCCCAGCATCTCCAGGCCCGGCTCCTATCGGCGTCCCTGCTGGCGCTGCTGGTGACGGTGATGGCGGCGGCCGCCGGGCTGTGCCTGGAGAGAGCGACGCACTCGAGCTGGCCTTCCTCGCGCGAAGACTACATTTGGCTCACCGGGATGGCCTTCGTCAGCCTCCTCTATGGCGTAAGTCGGACCAGACGCTACCTCTTCGCCGCTCGAATCTTCGTGATCGCCGCTGTCGTGCTGCCCCTCGCGGCGGCCTTCGCGGTGGCCGAGAACACCCCGTCGAGGGTCATGTCGCTGGCCGCCCTGTCCCTCCTCGGTGTCCTGAGCGCCGCCATACTCCTGGGCCGTGGGGCGAGCCTACTGGCGGCGGCGGTGGCCGTTGGGGTGACCGTCGTGCTGCCGGTGCTGAACCCGGAGATCGACCTCGCGGCCGGGCGTTGGGTGGTGCTGTTCATGCTGGCTATGAGCGGCCTCACGACCGTGGCTGCGCACCAGCGGGTCTCGGTCCAGGCGCAGAGCGCGCAAAGCGAGCGGGCGCGCTGGCTCGAGCAGGGCGCCCGGCAAGAGGTCATGCGGTCGGCTCTGGATGCGGTGCTGATCATGGACGCCGGCGGCGTCATCAGGGGGTGGAACCCCTCCGCTGAGGAGCTCTTCGGTTGGCCGAGCAGTGTGGCTGTCGGCAAGTGTCTGGCCGACGTCATTATCCCTCCCAGGTTCCGTGTGGCGCATCAACGCGGCCTCGAGCGATTCCTGCGCACCGGGCGCGGCCGAATGAGCGGGCGGCGCGTGGAGCTCACCGCTCTGCACGCCAATGGCCACACCTTGCCCATCGAGGTCGCGATGCTGCCGATTCAGACCCCGGAAGGGGGGACGCTGTTCTGGGCGTTCGTGCGCGACCTGACAGAGCAGCGAGAGATCGAGGAGCAGTTGGCCCGGGCCAGGGACAAAGCGCTCGAGGGGAGTCGGCTGAAGTCCGAATTTTTGGCGAACATGAGTCACGAGATCCGCACCCCCATGAACGGGGTCATCGGGATGACCGGGCTGCTTCTGGACACCAACCTGACGCACGAGCAGCGAGAGTACGCCGAGACTGTCCGCGCGTGCGGCGACTCCCTGTTGGCGGTGATCAACGACATCCTCGATTTCTCCAAGGTGGAGGCGGGGCATCTGGCGCTCGAGGTGGTCGACTTCGACGTCCGGTCGACCGTCGAGGCTTCCCTGCAGCTGCTCGCGAGTAAGGCACAAGAACGGGGCCTCGAGCTGATCTGCTCGGTGTCCCCGTTCCTCCACACAGCGGTCGCCGGGGACCCTGGCCGATTGCGCCAGGTGATCATCAACCTCGTCGACAACGCGATCAAGTTCACGACGCGCGGTCATGTCATGGTCCGCATCGACAGCACCTCCAGTGACGCCGAGGGCGAAGAGTCAGACCACCACGTTCGTCTGAAGGTCGAGGTTCACGACACGGGTATCGGCATCGAGCCGGCGCTCGCCGGCCGCCTGTTCCAGCCTTTCACTCAGGCAGACATGTCGACGACCCGGCGTTTTGGCGGTACGGGCTTGGGGCTGAGCATCTGCAAACAGATCATCGAGCTCATGCAAGGGAGCATTCAGGCGCGTCCAAACCCCGAAGGGCCGGGCAGCGTCTTCTCATTTGAGGTCTCGTTACGGCGTCGTTCACCCCAGGTGGACAACGCGAGAAAGGCCCTCGACGAGATCGGCGCAGCTGGCCGTCAGGCCTTGGTCGTGATGGACAGTGAACCCGCACGGCACGCTCTGATGTCCGACATCGGGACCTTCGGGCTGGAGGCCGACGGGGCCGCGAGCGTGGAGGAGGCCAAGCGGTCGATATTTGGCCGGACCCGACCCTATGACGTCGCGCTCGTCGACCATCAGCTCGGGGGTGAGGACAGCGCGGAGTTGCTGCGGTGGATGCGCGTCAGCGGCAGCCGTACGCCCACTATCGTGCTGGTCGACCGAACGCGGCGCGGGCAGGCTCGACGCAAGCACCAGGAGGGGGGGCGCTACCTCACGAAACCCGCGCGGCGGGTCCATCTGGCGGATCGTCTCCACAGCGTCTTGCGGTCGGAACGATCGCGCGGGGTCAGGCTCGCCCCGATCTCCAAACCGATGGGACGCGCTGACTCCGTCAGGAGACCTCGCGTCCTGGTCGCTGATGACAACGCCACCAACGCCCGGTTGACGGTTCACATGCTCCGGCATCTCGGCTACCGCTCTCTCGTGGTCGCTGACGGACGCGAGGCGCTGGATGCGCTCCGAAGAGCTGCCTACGCAGCCGTCATCATGGACTGCCATATGCCCGAGATGGATGGCTTCGATGCGACGCGGGAGCTGCGACGTCGTGAGGGCGAGGCCGGCGGACGTACTCCCGTCATCGCGTTGACCGCCAACGCACACCCGCAGACACGTCAACAGTGCCTCGACGCCGGAATTGACGACTATCTGACCAAGCCGGTCACCTACGAGGCGCTCAAGGGCGTGCTCGATCGGTTCGCGCCCCTGACGGTCGCCGACGAGAGCTCTCGCGTCCTCGACCCTGCTGTCCTCGCCGCGATCGTTGATCTACAACAGCCCGGTACGCCGGACTTACTTTGCGAGCT
>JAAZYN010000587.1 GCA_014239625.1 Myxococcales bacterium
GACGCTGCCAGTCCTGCGCCCTCGGTCCTTGCCAGCGACGCCGATCGCTCGCCAATATCGAGCCGGATGCAAACGAACACTGGGAATAGCTCGACACTCGGCTGAGTGAGCTCGGTGGGTGCCGCCCGGCGAGCGCCATATGCGCGCCGGGTGCGCCGGGTGCGCCGGGCGCTCCGGGGCGACCGAGGGAGTCACCCCGCGGCGTCAGCATTCGCCCGCCCACGCTGACATGGGACAGCCCGGACAGCTCCGCCGACACGACCTGGCCCAGCGATAGACCGGCTCGCACCAAGGCAGCGCCGCCGAGCCTCACCCTGAAACGCTGGCCAGAGCGCGGCGGATATGCGCCGGAGTTCGCTGGACCTCGGTGACCTCCAACGGCAGAAGACTCAACCACGCCTCGATGAGCTCTGCCAACTCGCGGACATTGCCGGGCCAACGATAGCGCTCCAGATCCGCGATGACATGGGCCGCTATCGCCAGCGGCGACCGGCTCAGATGAACCGCGGCGCACTCCATCAGGTATCTCGCCACAGGTCCGATGTCTTGTGCCCGTTGACGCAACGGCGGCAGGTGAATGCGCAGGGCGGCCTCTGTCGTAACGAGCTCCCCGAGCGCTCCGGCGCTGGGCACCCTCTCCATGACCAAGAGCAGCAGCACCGATGCCCGTTGCCGGTCCGCCCTGTTCCCACCATCGGGTCGGCCCGCCGGCGCGAGTCGCCGTTGGGCCGCCGCCGACAACCGCTCGGCCCCCACGACCAGTAGAGAACCACCGCTCGCCTGGGCGACCTTTCCGGGCGCGGAGCCGTCGCGGTCATCGCCGAAGAGTTCGGTCTCCACAGCTGCCGCGAGCTGCCGCGAGACGTCCACGGTCAACAACGGGTCACCAGCGCTCCGCGAAGCGCAGTGGATCGCCTCCGCCAGCGTCCGACGGCCCGTACCAGGCTCTCCGATGATGACGATGCAGCGCCCATCCGCGGCGGCGTGTCGAGCGGTCCGACGCGCGGTGACCATCTGTGGGTCCATCCCCACCAAGGCCTCGGCGAATGCCGGCGCGGCGTCCGAACGAAACGCGGGCTGGCTCGGCTGCGGGGTCACCGGATCGATCCGCGCGACCACTCCAGCCGGGAAGCTGCGCGCGTTCAACACGACCTCGCCGCTGCCGAACGCGACCACGACGTCGTCCAGACCGCAGGGCTGCGACAGCTTCACCGCCATCTCGCTGGCGTCGGGGATGTCCCTTAAGGAGTGGCCCACGATCGCGTCCCGATGCACGTCCAACAGATCCGCAGCCGCAGGCGAGCACGCCCGCACGACCCCCTGGGGGTTCAGCATGACCACCGCGTCCGCGATCAAACCCAACGTCGCGACCCGGCACGCGGTCTCCTCCAACATCGACCGCCGGACCACCAGACGCTCCAGAACGGCCGAGGCGTGAGCCACCAGAATCGCCGTCGCCGAAAGCGTCGACCGATCGAAGACCCGCCCCGGTGGAGGAACGACCAGGATGCTGACCCGCTCGAGGCCCAAACGCGCGCTGAAGAGCGCGGCATGGCCCGCCTCGGAGCTCAGCCTGCGTCCCCCTCGGGGTGGATCGGTGATGCTCCGCCACAGCTCTGCAGCCAGGGCACCGGCGTGGATGTCGCTGCGGACCCCATATCGCTCCGTGACGACCCACCGACTGCGCAAGCCAAACCTCAGCAGCTCGACGCCCGCAGCCCCTGCGCGTGTCGCGATCAAGCGGGGGAGCTCCCTGACGAGCTCATCGGCCGACGTGCTGGCAGCCACCTTTTGAAGCGTCTCCAGCAACTGCGTCGTGCCGTCTGCGCGCGCCTGGCGGCGTCCAAATCCACCGTGAAGGGCTCCAGCGCCCACGCCATGTCGAGGGCCGAAGAGCGGACATGAGCGCCGCTGAGCTGGTCGGCGACGATGGTGAGCAGCTCAGACGGGACGCGCCGGTCGTGGCCGGGTCGGGCGGCGTAGCGCGTTGAACCGGGGGAGCGACCGGTGAGGAGCTCGTGCAGCAGCCCCGCGACAGCGTCGATGTCTCCGCAGACAGCCCGCGTCGGGTCGACGTCCCCCTCATCGATCAGGCCGGCCACGAAATGCATCAAACTCGCATGGAGCTCACCGTCGCCGGCGACCTCCAGGGACACCGCCGCCGCGCAGACGCCGCCGTGCGCCACGCCGGCGCGATGAGCCGCCTCCAACCCTCGCAGAAGCTCGACGGCCCAACGCACCGCGGTGCGCATTCCGACGCTCGAACACTCGTCCAGCGTGGCGACGCCGACACGCGCGGCGGCGACGAAGATGGTGCCATCGGCGAGGCTCCCCACGTCGTAGCTGCTTTGAATCCCGGGATGCTCGACGCTCGAGAGCGCGTCATGGGTCGCTCTGAGGCGAGCGTAAACGTCGGGGCTTCGGCCGTATAGCCGGAGCGACGAGGGGGCCTGGAGGTGTTCGTCGGTGGCAACCCAGGACGAGGGCGCGCGGGGTAGAGCCCGCTCCAGGCGATACCGTCCACCGATGATCGTGCCGACCCGCTGGGCCGGCGGCGCGGAAGCGTTTTGCGGGGCGGCTGATGACGGATCGTGGCTCATGCTCACAACTCACGGCTGACATAGGCTGTCACATCACGACTTGGCGGATGTTCTCATTCTGTAGACCGATCCATGTTCTCATAGAGGTGGTCCACATCGTCGACCGCGACCATCGAAAGGGTCGCGGTCCATGTAGAGGCCGGTCCCGCAGCGATGGCGTGGGCCGGAGATCCGCGAAGTGAGATGTTTCAGCTCGAGTCACCAGCAGCATCGTAACCTGCGAACCAGCGGCAGCGAACGGTAGACCCAGTCAGGCGTACAGAGGCGATCATATGCAATTCAGAACGGCGCTGTTTGTGTTCGCCCTGCTGGCGGGCTGCTTGGAGGGAGGCGTACGCCTGGGGGTCGCGCCATCGACTGATCTGGAAGATCCGCGCCCACCCGACGCGGGGTTCGGCGACACCGCGACCGACGACGCCGTGGCCCCTGCTCCCCCCCCCCCACACGTCTGCGTCTTCGGGACGGTCCGCTGCTCGGCGGGCACCATCCAGCAGTGCGCGGGCAACGCCTGGATCACGGTCGAGTACTGCGGCGCCGGGCAGTGGTGCGCCGGTGGGCTGTGCGTCGGCTGCGCGCCCGACTGCGGCGGCGCCGAGTGCGGCCCCGACGACGGCTGCGGTGGGACCTGC
The DNA here is from genome assembly GCA_014239625.1 of Myxococcales bacterium. Lineage (GTDB taxonomy): Bacteria > Myxococcota_A > UBA9042 > PHBI01 > JAAZYN01 > JAAZYN01. Next base: position 3,230 of record JAAZYN010000587.1, read on the forward strand.
GGCTCCTGTGCCTGGGGCTCTGAGTGCGTCGCAGGGCAATGCCAGGGGACCGG
>JAAZYN010000588.1 GCA_014239625.1 Myxococcales bacterium
CGGCAGCCCCAGCCACCTGGGCGGTCGCGGCGGAGGTCCCCGAGACGACAACATCTCCGTAGCCGCCCGTGCCGTCGGGCCCCTCGCTGACGACACCGTCGGGCACGCCGTCCTTGTTCAGGTCGAACGCGAGATGTCCGCCCGGCGCCGCCACGTCAAGCGCGGCGCCGTACCCTGAATACTCAGCCCAGTTCGTCTTCTTGGCGACCGACTTGCCGGAGCCCTTGGTGGATTTCTTGGCCAACCGAACCGAGCCCACCGCGATGGTGGCCCCGAACGCGGCGGGATAGGCCACTTCGTTGGCTCCATGGTTGCCGGCCGCTGCCACCAACACGACGCCAGCGCTGGCCGCGCGCTCGATCGCGGCGGCGAGAAACCCGCTGGGCACGTAGCCCTCGGCGAACGCCAGGCTCATCGAGATGACATCAGCGCCTTGAAGGACCGCGTAGTCGATACCAGCCGCCAACAGGCCCTCCGAACCGATCCGGTCCGCGTCCAGGACCTTGACTGGCATCAGCGCCGCGCCAGGAGCGATCTCGGCGATGATGTTGGCCATCATCGTGCCGTGGCCGTTGTCGTCGTCGGGGTGCTCGGTATCTGAAACGAAGTTGTAGCCTGCCGCAATGACGGTCGAGGCGAGGGCCGGCGACTCGGCCCCGCCGTCGGAGCTCAACGAGAGGCCGCTGTCGAGGATCGCCACCGTCGTACCAGCTCCGCCCCCCGGATACTTCTTGTGGACCCTCGCCATACCGAGGACCCGCTCATGCCACTGCAGCGCACTCGCAGGGCCTGCCGCTCCTCCCTTGAACCCACCCGTCCCGCGCACCGGCGTGTCGACGTAAACGGCGCGTACACCGCGGACCTTCATGATTCGGTCTCGAGCGGCGCTCGGCTCAGCCGCGAGTGGAAGCGCGATGTGCCATGCGTGTTCGTACTCGAGCAGCTTCGCGGGCTCGAAGCCGAGCGCGGCGCGAAGTGGTCCGGCCGCCACGTGCGCGTGGGTGGTGACCACCAGGCCCGAGCGCGGCGACGCCTGGGCCGAGGAGACAAAAGCTCCACAGCAAAGGGCGGCCGCGATGGCGACAAGAGTCGGTGTTGTTGATTTCGCTGGCACGTTTGGCGTCATCACTTTCAAGTTCCCGGCACCCGGAAGCGATTCAGGCGCTCCACAGACACTAGCAAATAGCGTACCCAAATCAGGGGCGATGCCCGTCCCCCCCCGCAATCAGCCACAATCATGCTGTAATCTCAACGTCTTCGATACCAATTCTTTTCGCGGCAGGCTACTACCCGCTGACGGTTTGATATACACCAGAGTGTGGCAAAGTAACACACATATTCATAAGGGTGAAAAGATCTCCATGGAAAACAATGGGTTCAGCAAGTGGGGCAATCCGCCACATCTGTGATTGTAGGCGGCCGCTGGTCACTCGTTGGCATGAAACCCGGGCCCCAGATAAACGCCAGCTCGGGCGTCACCCTCGGCGTGGCGTGTACCATCGGCGGATCAGCGGAAGGCCGCCGGATCGATGGCGTACTTCTTCAACAACCGCCATAAACTCTTTCGCTCGTGCTGCGCGACCTGCGAGGCCCGCGACAGGTTACCCCCGGTCAGCTCCAACAAGCGCTGCAGGTACGAACGCTCGAAGCGCTCCACGACGGCGGCCTTTTGCTCCGCGAAGGGCTTGTTCAGATCGGGCTCGAGAATCTCCAGCGCCGCGCGAGGTGTGTCAAGTTGACTCACCCCTGCTCCGACGAGGTCGATGTCGCTGGCGTCGATCACCGAACCGGTGGCCATCACGAGACACCGATTGACCGCGTTTTCGAGCTCGAGGATGTTTCCGGGCCAGTCGTGCGACTGCAAGTATCGGAGCGCTTCGGCTGTCAGCCGAGGAAGCGGCTCACCCTCGGGCCGAGCGTTCTTGGCTCCGAAGAGCCGCACGAAGTGGTCGGCCAGCAGTGGAATATCCTGCAGCCGCTCTCTCAGCGGGGGGAGTACGATCTCGAGGGTGTTGAGCCGATAGTAGAGGTCCTGGCGAAAGCTGCCTTCGGTCACCAGGCGCCGCAAGTCGCGGTGAGTGGTGGCCATGATCCGGACATCGGCTTTGAGCGTCACGCTGCCACCGATCCGCTTGTATTCGTGAAACTGGAGCAGCCGGAGGAGCTTGGCCTGGATCCCAGCGCTCACGTCGCCGATCTCGTCGAGCAGGAGGGTGCCCCCCTCGGCCGCGGAGATGAGGCCGTCTCGCCGGCGGTCCGCGCCCGTGTACGCGCCCCGCTCGTGGCCGAAGAGCTCGTTTTCGAACAGAGGCTCGGGCAGCGCGGTGCAGTTGGCCACCACGAAGGCCGCGCCACGCCGGGAGCTACTCCGATGCAGCGTGCGGGCGACGAGCTCCTTGCCCGTGCCCGTTTCTCCGCGGACCAATACGCCGATGTGACTGCGGGCCACCATGTCGATCTGTCGCATCACCGCGTTGAGCGCTGGAGACTCACCGATGATGACGTCCTGTTTGCGCAGCCGCTGCGCTCTGCGCTTGGGAGTGGGTTCGCCCTCGGCGCTGGCCGGAATCAGCGGCAACAGCCGGCGCACGAGGAGGGGCTCGATCCACGACAGCTCGATCACGTCGGCCACGCCAGCGGCCAACAGGTCTCTCGCCGAACCCGCCGTGGCCCGGTCGAGCAGCGCGAGGATGGGCAGCGTCCGTGCCTCCGCGAGCTCTCCAGCGAAGGTGGCGTACGCCCGCTTACGAGCGTCGACGATAGCGGCGTCGAAGCGACCCGCGCGCACGTGTCTCAGCGCGTCGGCCGTGGATGCAGCCGCGACCACCACGCCATCATCCTCGTCCAGCAGGACCTGGACCCGATGCTGCAGCGTCGGTTCGGGGGTAAGAAAGAGAAGCCTCACGGCGTGGCATGTTGCCACAACTCGAGATGAACGTCGCCGACGTTCTCCATCCAGCGACACAGCTTGGCGTCTATGTTCAACGGAGCTCACTTGGCCGAGCCGCCCCAACGGTCGAGTCAGCGGATGGGTGACGGGCGACGACGGGCGACGGCCGGCGGTGCGTCAGTTCAGCGACCACGGGCGACGGCCGGCGGTGCGTCAGTTCAGCCTGGTGACCTTGTTCTTGGCGCCGACCACGGAGAGTTTCGGCGGGGTTCGATTGTGTGCGCCGGACCAGCTGAAGGTGTTTTTGTTGCCCACGATATCGACGGTCTTGACGCGGGCGTTGACGGTCACGGTGTTCTTGTTGCCTTTGAGCGCCACAGCCGTCACGGG
>JAAZYN010000589.1 GCA_014239625.1 Myxococcales bacterium
AGGGTGCGCAGGCGATCGAGGCGGGCAAAGAGACCATCATCGCGGCCGGCGACAAGATCAGTCAGCTCAAGGACGCGGCGATCAACAAGGCCACCGACACCGCCGAGGCGATTCGAGACTTCGACTACAAGGGCGCGGCTGTCGACGCCAAGGACGCCATCGTCGAGACCGGTGAGGCCGCTCTCGACAAGGCCGGTCAGGTCATCGACGGCGGCATCGAGACGGCGAAGGAGGGCGCCCAGAAGGTCGTCGAGACGGCGGAGAAAGTGGAGGCGACCGTCAAGGAGGCGTACGACGTCGTCACCGACGAGGCCAAGCGAAACGAGGCCATCGCCGCCGCCAAGAAGCTGGCGCAGCAGAAGGCATGGTGGGCTGCTAAGAAGGCGAGAGAGGCCAAAGAAGCGGCCCTGAAGAAGGCTGCGGAGCTCAAGGAGGCGGCAAAAGCCAAGGCCGCGGCAGTCGCGGCAGAGACCCTTCGGTTGGCCAAGGAAGCGAAAGAAGCCCTCAAGAAGGCCCCCGCGGCGATCGCGACGAAGGTCAGCGACACGTACAGCGCTGCCAAAAAGGAAGTCAGCAAATCGTACAACACCGTCAAGGACGGGCTCAGCAAGGCCGGCAGCACGCTCTCCGGCGCGGCGAGCAAGCTCAACAGTTATCTCAACCCCTGGGCGGACTGATCATTGACTGACGACGACTTCGAGACCTGGGAGGGGGGCGTATGGCAGACCGCTGCGTCTCTTGGAATGGACGGTAACGACCTGGTACGTCGTCGCTACCGACCGCTGCTCACCAAGTTCGCTGACGCTGGCCTGGCAGAGGCGCCTGCGGCGGAGGTGCTGGTGGAGCAGATGAAGATCGCGCTCGATCAGTTCAGCACGTTGGCCGACGCTTTGACCGTGGTCAGCGAATCCCTGTCGATGGTCCTGAAGGTTCTCGACGGCGAAGATGACCCCATCTACATCGGCCAGCAGATATGCAATCAGCGTGCTGGCGTCGCTGTTCTCTCCGACGAGATGGCCAACCTGGCCCCTTTCGCGGGGCTCGGAGAGGGCTTCGATCCCGTGGCCACGCGCGCCGAGCGGGAAGAAGCGGTGCGCGAACGCGATACCTTCATGGACGAGATCCTCGCCGCCGCCCAGGCTAGCGAATAGCCACGAAGGTGGCGGCGCCAGAGCTCTCCGTCGTGATCCCGTGCTACGGGCGGCTAGGCGCCTTCTCTCGCCTTCTCGAGTCTTTTCGGGGTCAGACCCTCCGGCGCGAGCGGTACGAGGTGATCGTCGTCGACGATGGCAACGACCCGCCCATCCGCGAGGTCGTCGCGGCCGAGCTGCTAGACGGCGTTCGGCTGTTCGTCCAGCCCAACGAGGGGCCGGCGTCTGGCAAGAACACCGGCCTACGCGCCGCCCGTGGCCGGATCGTCCTGTTCTTGAACGCCGACGCCCTGTTGACTCCGACCACGCTGGCCCGTCATCTGGCTGCTCACTCGGCCGAGGCAGACCAACCCCGGGCCGTCTTGGGTCGCTTCGATACCACGAGGGGGAGCTGGACCGCCCTGGGCGACGTCTGTGAGGGCGCCGGGATCTTGTTCCCGTACCCACTGATGACGCCGGGTCAGGGCAACCCCGGGCACTTCTTCATCACGTGCAACATCAGCGTCCCAGTCGCCGTCGCTCGGCGCGCGGGTGGCTTCGACGAGCGCTTCAGGCGCCCCATCTTCGAAGACGCCGAGTTCGGCTTTCGGCTCCACCGGCGCCTCGGTGTCGAGGTCTACTACGACCCAGCGCTCGGCTGTGGCCACGACCACCCGATGTACCTGTCGGGGTTGCTCCAGAGGTCCTGGATGGCGGGCCATGAGTGGCTGAACTTCGCGCGTAAGCACGGCCCCAACGCGGCGCCGGCGCTGGGTAGCCTCCCGAGTTTGACCACGCAGTCGGCCCTCGAAGTGCTCGCCGCGCTCTTGGCCCCGGCTGAAGAGGTCGCTCGCGACAGGGCCGCGCTCGAGGCCGAGCTGGCGACGCTGGATGGGCTCCTGGCCGATGACCCGCTGGGATACGCGGAGGCCATCGAGGCGGCTCGCGAGCGGCTCGCGGAGCGGGTCCGTCATGTGCACTACGGCGAGTCCTTCCGAGGGATCATGAACGCCCTGTTGGGGTTCAGCGAGGCGGATACACGGCGCACCCAGCTCGGAAACGAGGTGGTCGGCACCGCCGTCGACGCCGACATCGTGGTTCGCCCGCGCCCGGGGCGGGTCCCCGCCGCCGAAGAGCTCGCCGCGCTGCGCCTGTACATGTCGGTGTCTCCCGCTATCGGTGCGGTGGCCCTGCGCCCGGGTGGCTCGCCCGAAGGCGGCGCGTGCGTGGACACGGCGATGGGCTTTCCGCCGGCTGGAGCGCTGGTGGCGTTACGTCGAGAGTGCCTGCAGTCGCTGGCGGGAGCCTCCGACAGCCGCTTGGGGGCGCAGGTCCGTGCTCATGGCCGGCTGTGCGTCACAGCCTGGCTCACCGACGCCTGAAGCGGGTATCCTCGCGAGCGTGGGACGGGATTTTCGACAGCTGACCGCGCATGTGAAGTGTTGGGACCGGTCCACCCAGGCCCTGTTCGAGCAGCACGGGATCCCCCGCGAGGACTGCTTGCTTCAAAACCGCGAGGAGCTGATCGTCTGGTGTGAGTGGATGGAGGCGCATCACATCCGGTCCTATCTAGAGATCGGGATCTGGACGGGGCAGACGATCTCGCTCCTCGACGAGCTCTTCACGTTCAAGCGAGTCGCCGCCGCAGATACGCTGGCCGCCTCGGTCTTCGGTCTACCGGTGCGGCTCTACCCGCACGTGAACCTGTACCGCGGTGATTCGCATGATCCCGCCTACGTCGCCTGGCGGCAGAGCCAGCCGGCCTTCGATCTGGTGATGATCGATGGGGACCACTCCTACGAGGGGGTCCGACGCGACTTCGAGATCAATCGGGCGCTTCCGCACCGTTTCCTCGCCTTCCACGACATCACCGGGCACCACGAGAACACGGCTGGGGTCAAGCAGCTCTGGGACGAACTGGGAGGCCACAAGATCGAGATCGTCCGCCCTCACGTCGAGCTGGGGCTGGACCACTCGACCATGGGCATAGGGATCTGGAGGGCCTGATTCCGCCGGTCCGTTTGGTTGAACGCGACCATCCTGGCCGATTTCGCCGCTGGCTGCGTTGCTCGACCTCGAAGTAACGCCGCTACGACGTCGGTCTCGCGCCTTGCCAACGACGCAATCGCCTGGCGAATCTCGC
>JAAZYN010000058.1 GCA_014239625.1 Myxococcales bacterium
ATGATGACGTGGTCGAAGCCTTCGATGAGGACGAAGGCGCCACCGAACGGGAGGGCGACGTAGCGGGTAAAGAGCTGGCCAGGCGATGTCCCGAAGAGCAGCGAGCTGATCCGCTGCAAAAACCGCATGTACACCTCGCCGCGACGGTAGACCCCGCCGAGGCGTTGGCCGAGACGCTTGTTGAGCTGGAGCAGCTCATCGCCGCGGAGAAATTTCCCCGGTCCGCCCAGGTTGTCGAGCTTCATGTCGTTACGCGACAAGGCGTCGCGCAGGTGGCCGATGTGGATCAGGCCGCCCTCCACGACTTGATCGCAGAGCTCCGCGACCAGCTTGGTGCGGGCTACCGAGCCGGTGGTGGTCTGGGGCGTCAGCCCGATCTCGTCGAGCGCGCCGTTCAACTCCGCCGTCAGCACCCCCCGGAGCAGCTCCTCAGCCCTGTCCTGGGCGCTCTGGAGCAACAACGCCAGGGCCGCCTGTTGGGGATCGGTGAGGCGTATCCGGGGCAGCCGCCTACGCGCCCGCCGGAGAGTCCGCACCCGCCGCGCCAAGCGGTCGGTCGGCAGCGCGCGTTTTAACGGCTGTCGACCCAGCGACGTCACCCAGCCGTAGACGTCCAGCTGATAGGGCGCCCGCTCCGCATGGGCGGCGTCGTCGAGGGCCACGTTCTGGATGTCCAGGAGCACCCGCGCGGCGGGCGTCATCCCGGGCGTCGCCGCGTGGCAGACCAGCGGCCACAGGGCTTGGTTCCAGCGTTGCGCCGGCGCGTCCCGCAGGCTCAGTGTCTGGGCCAGCGACGCGACCAGGCTGCTCACCGCCGCGCGCGCCCTTTCATCTGCCTCCGCTCGCGCCGTCGCCTCCTCGCTGCGGGTCGCGACGCGGCGGTACGACAGCGCTGCCCGCGCGAAGTTGCCTATGGCAGCCGCGTCCGCGGCGTCGAGCCGGAGCTCCTCGAGGGGCTCGGTGTCGCTCTGGACCGGCGCGTCGGGGACATCGTCGTGGAGGCTGTGAGCGCCCAGCCACTCGATGGGATCGGGCGCGCTCCGAAGGCGGGTCGCCGTGAAGATCTCCGCAGCTGCCACGTCGCGGTGGAGCAGCGCCTCCACCGCGTCGGGGTCGTCGAGGGTCGGGAAGTACCGGCGGATCTGGTCGGGAGAGAAGAACCGCAGCTCGAAATAGAGGGCCGCGAACTCGCGGTAGGCCGCCCGATCATCGTCCCCCGGGAGCAGCCGCTGCTCGTGCCGCAGGACGGCGCGAACCTCGTCGAACGGGGTCTGTCCGATGCGGTCGATGCGCTCGGCGACCGCCGCATCGTCGAGGGCGCCGGAGGCCAACGCCGCGTCCAGGGCCTCGTCGACGGTGAGGTGAAAGAGCGCCCGCCAGGCGTCCAGAAAGACAGCCCCCTCGAGCCCTTCCCGGACTTGGCGCGGCTGGACCCGAGGCATCAAGAAGGCGACCGTCGAGCCGTCACCCGCCTGGTGGACGCTCTCACCCAGCTCGTCGCGATCGGCGAAGGTCGCCAGTCGGTCCCGGCGTATCCGCCACCCCAAGTCGTGCGGGGTGTTGACCCCAGCGGTGCTCAGGCCGCTGTCGAGCCGGATGACCCGGCGCAGGACCCGGAGGTCCAGCAGGAGCACGCGCGGCTCGGCGGCGGCAAGCTCAGACGCGACGCGACCGGCGATGGGTTGGCGTTCATCCATACGAACGGGCTATCATCCTCTCCATGCCAGGACAACTTGACAGATCGACCAGCAGACACAGGTTGACAGTGTTAACCTCGTTGGCGTTGACGCTCGGCGGCTGCCCTGCCGAGAAGGTCTTCATCTACGTCCCCGTGCCGGCGGACAGCGCCGCCAGCGGAGATCTCCTGGGGGACGCCGGCGGCGACGCCGCCGCCGTGAGCCACCTCGACGGGGCTGAGTTGCCTGGCGATCTGGACACGGGAGGCTCGGCGGAGGTCCCCACGACCTCTGACGCCAGTCAGATTGTCTGCACACCGGATGGCTGGTACTGCCTCGACGACTTCACCAGCGCCAAGTGCAACAGCACCGGCGACGGCCACGCCGAGTATTGGGACTGCACGCCGGGTGTCGAGATCTGCAGCATCTTCGATGGGCGATGCCGCGAGGTGATCTGCATGCCGGGCGACAAGAAGTGCGCCAGCGACAACGCCTACACGGTGTGCCGCCCTGACGGCACCGGCTATCTGCCGCCGACCGTGTGCGGCGAGGACATGCTGTGCAACGGCCAAGGCACCTGCGTCCTGGCCAGTTGCATCGGGACCGTGCTCTTCGTCGTCGACGTGAGCGGCTCCATGGGGCTGCACTGGGACGCGGTGAAGAACAGCGTGGCCAGCCTCGAGGGCAACAACCCCTTCGCGCGCTTCGGGCTCTGGACCTTCCCGACGACCGGCACGGCGTGCGGCGTCAACGGGTCCCCCGCCGTCCCCATCAGCGACACCGCGATGCCCGACATCCTCGCGTGGTTCGACACCAACCTCCCCTACGGGCAGACGCCCCTGGTCGACAGCTTTCAGATGATCGCCAGCAACGCCGCGAGCCTCTTCGGGGCCGATGGCGGCGCGGTCGTGCTGCTGTCAGATGGGGCCGACACCTGCGCGTACACCAACGTCTTGGACCCGGTGCAGAACTCAGCGCTGAAGGTCGCCGACCTGACGCAAGCCGCCACCAGCCTGTACACAAACCACGACGTCTCGACGTATGTGATTGGATACCAGTACACCGGCGACCCGGCTCAGCTGGATGCCATCGCCGCCAACGGCGGCACCGACCAGCAGACGTACACGGAGGCCGGGAGCGAGCAGGAGTTGGCGAACGCGCTCATCAACGTGCTCGATGATCTGAAGCTTTGCCTCCAGCCCTGACCGTCGCCCCGCTGGTCGACGGTTCGCTGTGGTGGTGACGAGCCGCGGGGTGGACGGCCCGAGCCGGTCGGCTCCTCGTCGGTCGCCGAGCTCGGCTCCCCGCGTGCCCCCCGCGCGCTACGCCTCGGCGGCTTCCCTCGGCGGCCCCTGGGTGATCACGGCTGGCGCCGGCGCGCCAGGAGCATCCCGTCTCTGACGCTCAGCATGACGAACTCGGTCCGTGGGTCCGCCCGCGCGTGCTCGTTGAACGCATGGATGGCCCGGGCGGAGTCGGTCTCGGGGGCCAAGACCGTGCCGCTCCAGAGCACGTTGTCGACGACGATGAGCCCGCCGGGCCGCATCTTGGGGACCAGGGCGTCCCAGTAGTTGATGTAGTTGCTCTTGTCCGCGTCGATGAACGCAAAGTCGAAGGGGCCCGAGAGCTCGGCGATGGACTCCAGCGCCGGTCCGAGCTGCAGGGTGATCTTCTTACCCCACGGTGCTTGGTCGAAGTAGCGTTGGGCCATCGCGGCCGTCTCTGGGTTGATGTCCAGCGCCACCAGGGTGCCGTCCTCTGCCAGCCCTTCGGCGATGCTGAGCGCGGAGTAGCCGGTGAAGGTGCCCACCTCGATGGCGTCTCGAGCGCCGCTGAGCTGAACCAGCAGCTTGAGCAGGCGCCCCTCCACCTGGCCGACCTGCATCTGCGGCAGGTCGGTGTGCGCGAACGTGTCTGCGCGCAACCTCTCGTACAGGTCGTCGACCTTGGAGGTGTGCTCCTCGCAGTAGGCTTGGATGTCCTGGCTCACCAGCTTCATCGCTTCCTCTTCCTCTTGGTGTTGGATTTCGACTTCCTGCGCGGCGCCGGTGGCTCGGCCCGAGCGGGGCTCTTGTTCGTCGCCCTCTTCTTGTTGGCGTCGCTCTTCGTGGTCCCCGATCCGCCGCGCCGTCGCCGTCGGCGCCAGGCCAGCATCCGCGGGAGGATGAGGGCAAGCAGCCAGCCGACCTGAATCCACGCGAAGACGTCGCCGATCCGACCATAGATCGTCTTTCCGGTCATCATCGGGACGTCCGCGGACAGCGTCTCTCGCCCGGTGATCTCGGTCTGCTTGATGATCTCGCCGGTGGGGCTGACGAACACGCTGACGCCCGTGTTCGTCGAGCGGACCAGGGCGCGGCGCTGTTCGACCGAGCGGAAGATGGCCAGCGCCATGTGCAGGTAGGGTTCGGCGGTGTGCCCGAACCAGGCGTCGTTGGTCACGTTCAAGATCACGTGAGGCTCGAGGTCGGCCAGGCGGCGATTGAACTTGGGCAGGATGTCTTCGTAGCAGATCATCACGCCCAGTCGATATCCGCGCCAGTTGAAGACCTTCACCTCGGTGCCCGCTTCGAAACGTCCCGCGTGCCGGATCCACTCATACAGGACGGGGAACTGTTCGCCGAAGGGGATGAACTCGCCGCCGACCAGCAGATAGACCTTGTCGTAGAGCCCCACGACGCGCCCCCTGCGGTCGACCATCACCGCGGTGTTCCAGTCTCGATAGGGCCAGTTGAGGTCGACCGGGGTCCGCAGTTCGCTGGTGATGCCACCGAACAACACCGGCGTGTCATGGCCGCGTTGGACCGCCGCGCGCTCCCACTCCATGAGCCCCCATTCGGGTTGCGGGTCGTCGAAAAAGGCTGCGTCGCTCGGCGGCAGAGGGGCTCGGCTGGGGCGCATGTACCGGACGTCCCGGGGCAGCCGCGCGATATGCCGGACCCAGCCGAGAGATGCCAGCGCGACGGGCTTGACGATGCCTTCCGATGGCAGCCGGCTCCAGGCGTCAGCTCTCCGCAGGTACAGCCCACCATCGGCGTCTGCGGCCACGACGCGGCCCATGGCGTCGATGGTCACGGCGACCAGGGTCGCGTCCTCCCGCCCGACCTGCTCGCGCCGCCATCGGCCGCTGGGGTCGCGAACGACCGCCGTGCCTGCGTCTCCCACAGCCACGACCAGGCGGCCGTCGTCGGTGCCTGCCACGGCCCGCAGTGATTGTCGCGTCGGGGTCTGCTCCAGCGGGAGGGTCGGGTCGTCCAGTCGAACCACCGTCCCCTTGTCGCCGACGGCGAACGCGTACAGTCGGGAGGTGACCGGCGGCGCCGCCCAGACCGCGCGGAGGTGCTCGGTGGTGGGGGAAGCGGCCGCTCGCGGCGTGCCCTTGTTGATGAACACGATGGTGCCCTCGTCGCCCACCGCCAGCCCCGTGTCATCGTTGAACAGCGCGATGGCACGCAGGTTGTTGGTGGTGCCGCTGGAGACGCGGTCCAAGCGCTTTCGGCTCCCTCGCAGCAGCAACCCGTTGTCGCCGACGGCCCAGATGCGAGCGCTGGAGTAGGCGGTTCGCGGGGGGATCCGCCTCGGTAGGGCGAGGTCCACGCCGTTGAGTCGCTCCTCGGTGGACGTCGGGATCCGCCAGGCCGCCTTGCCGTCGAAGAAATACGCGGCACCCGCGGCGCCGACGATCGCCGCCGCGTCTTCACGCTCCGAGGCGACCGCCGTGAGCTCGCCCAGGGGACCGTCGGTGGGGACCATCGTCCATTTCATGGCGTCGCCGCCATCCGCTTGGCCAGCACGCGTGTCGTCGGGATCCCGACCGTCGCGCCACACCGCCAGTTGACCTTCTGAGGTGGCCAGGATGACGAAGTCGGGTCGCCGCTTGAGGTACAGTCGGTCCTGCGGTTGATAGCTGGACTCGGGCCAGATGATGAGGTCCACGCCCTCCCGATCGAGCTGCTGCGACAGCCGATGATAGCGCAGGAGGTGGGAGTGGCGTAGCTCGATGGGCGGGGTGGTCGGGTTCGCGCGTCGCTCCGAGGACCAGATCCCGATGTCAGCTTCGACGAGGCCGATCTTGAGCGTGTCGGCCGCGGCCACGTCATCGGTGACCTGGCCCAGCCGGACGACCCCGTAGCCGAGGGTCACCACGGTCAGGCCGACGCCCACGAGGATCGCCGACCACGGCGTCGATCGGTCCTCATGGGTGAAGCGCCGCAACGTCCGGTACAGCGCCGCGTTGAACGCGACCATGACGAAGGTGATCCCCGGCACGCCGACGATATCGGCGATCTGTATAGCTGCCAGCGTGCGGTACTGGCTGTTGCCGAAGAACCAGGGGAAGATCATCGGGAACAGGAACTCGACGGCCGTGTAGATCATGGCGACGCGCAGGATCGACATGCTCTGTGGGTTGCCATGTTCGTCCGTGGGTCTGAGGCGGACCCAGAGGCTGCAGATGATGGCTACCGCGAGGCCCTGATAGGCGTTGAGCAGCACCGTGCCGACCTGCGCGAGCCAACTTGGGAACCCGCCGAAGTCCTCGAGCATCCCGGAGATCCAGTGGAATCCCCCGTAGTTGGTCACGGTGCCAGCCAACCACCCGAGCCAGAAAGCCTGCCGGGGCGTCGTGTCTTCCACCGCCAGCATCAAAGGCACCAGCCCGAACCACGCGAAGAGCCAGAGGTTCGAAGCCGGCACGGTGCGGAACGGAAAGGCGGTGAAGATGAGCACGCCGGCGAGGACGCACCACCACATGCGGCCCAGCAGCTCACGCCGCGTCAGCGCGCCCCCCGGTGGCTGATCCCTGATCGCGGAGGCGCCCTTGCCGTCCGTCTGGGCGGCGGTCTCGCTCATTGTGGCGCGATGATCTTCAAGGCGCCAGGCACCAGCTGGAAGGTCGCCGGGAGCCGGCCGAGGGGTTCGCCGTCCACGTCCAGGAGGACGTCAGCGGTTGACAGCGCGTCTACGCTGACGACTCTCCCCTGCCGGGTGATGACCTTCGCGTCGTAGATGTGACCGCCGTCATAGATGGTGCGGGACAGGGTGGCCAGCTCCCACTTGGTGAGGTCGCCCATGATCGTCACGTCGAACAACCCGTCGTCCAGCTTGGCGTCCGGACATGCCATCATGCCGCCGCCAAAGAAGCGGCCATTGCCTACCGCGACGATGGCTGCGGGTAGCTCGGCTTCGAAGCCGCCGTCGATGGAGATGCTGAGCATCGGGTTTTTGAAGACCAACAGCGCGCGCAGCGACGCCGCAGCGTATGCGAGCTTGCCTGGAAGTCGCGGCAGGTCTTTGACGTAACGATCGACCAGGCCGCCCAGGCCGACGCTGGTGATGTTCTGGAAGAGGCGCCGATAGCGGCGAGCGCTGGAGCTCTCCGTGTAGGTCAACAGACCCAGATCGATGGTCCTGGTCTCGCCCCGCGCCAAGGCTGCGATGGCGCTGTCCATGTCCGGGATGCGTAAGGTCTTTCGAAAATCCCCGCCGGTTCCGCCCGCGAGCAGACCCATGCGCGCTTGCGGGTTGATGGCCACTGGTGGTTCGTCGCTGTCGCCATCGAGGGGCTCGAAGAAGCCATTGACGGTCTCGTTGACGGTCCCGTCGCCGCCGGCCACAAGGATGGTGTCAGCGCCGCCGCGCAGCGCGTCCCGCGTCAGCTCCGTGGCATGGTTCGGGCCGTCGGTGAAGCGGATCTCCCACTCATCCAACACGCCATCGAGGCGGTGCTCCACGCGGCGGAACACGTCGGCCATACGTCCACCGCCGGCATGTTCGTTGACGATCACGACTGTGCTCGGCGCGGGCACGTTCACGGCGTCGCTCCGACGACGGCCCGTTTGACCAGGGTCACGCCGTGTTCGACCGCTAGCGGCAGCGTGTTGTCCACGCAGACCGACCGCATCAAGGCGACACACTCGGGAGAGAAGCTCGTGAGGACCTGGGCGTCCATCTCCATCGCCTGGTACAGCACGTCCAACGCTGCGCTCCGGGAGGTCTCGGGGCTGGTCAACGGCAGGCAGCCCGTGCCACCACAGCAGACGGTCTCACGGCCGCTCTTGATAAGATCGGTGGGGCCCTCTGACAGCACACGCTGCATGATCTCGCGCGACCGCTCCGGCGCGAGGCCGAGCTGGCGTACCTGATGACAGCTGTCGTGGTAGGCCACGTTGAGGTTCATGCGCTCGATGACCGCCCCTGACAGCAGCGGCAGCACGAACTCGGGGACGCTGGTGAGGGTGGCCGCCAGCTCGAACCCGTAACGCGGGTAAACCTCCCGGAGGCAGAACAACGCCTCTGGGCTCGCGACCACGATCTGTTTACAGCTGCTCAGCGCGGCCTGGACACGGCGCGCCCGATCCTCGAAGGCACGCTGGAAGCCCCCGGCCCACAGGTCATAGCCGACGTCCAGACGGCTCGCCTCGCCAACGGTGAGCGGCTCGTACTCCAGCTCGTCGCACAGCTCGAGGAGGTCGAGGCCGGCCTCTGGTGCTTGGGTCAGCGTTCGATAGCCGGGCAGCAAGAGCTCATCGGGCGCGGGGTGAAAACGCCCCAACTTACGCGCACCATCAAAGAGCGGCCCATCGAGCGGTTGGTCATCGTGATGAAAGAGCGTCCGGTCAAACGGGGCTGCCCCCGCCGCGACGGCCTCTCGACGCGCGGTGAACAGCACCTTGGCGACGTCCACCGAGTGAGCGCACCACTGGCTGCATGCGCCGCACCCCATGCATTTGTAGAATTTGGACGCGCTCTCTGCTGCCAGAGGCGCATGCCCGAGCCGGGTGTAGTTGGCCAGGCTCATCTTGGCCCAGGGGGACACCGCGTCGTTGCCCTCCACCGTGGACACCGGACAGGTGTGCAGGCACAGGCTGGGGCAGTACGTGCAGAGCGTCAGCTCGTTGTCGAATTCGGCAAGCACGGCGTCGTTCAGTCCTCGGGAGGGCTCGGGTTGAGGATGTTCTTGGGGTCAAGACGCGCTTTGAGGGAGCGGCCGATAACGTCCCACGCTCCGTCGCTGCTGGGCAGGTGGGCTTCCATGCTGGCGCGCACGAACTCGGCTCCTCCGTCGGTCATCCCCGAGGCCAATGACAGCCAGCCGCCATGACGGCTGACGCGCACCAGCCAAAGGCCTGGCGGGACCGTGTCTCCCAGCTCGGTGGCGAGCCTCTCCAGATCGCGCCAGGGGACGCCGACGACCGGCGCGGTCCACGCTCGCGGCGGCGGCAGGAGGCCTTCGTGGATATCCCATCCGACCGGCGGCTCCAGGCGCTGCAAGCGCTCGCTGAAGAAGGTCTCCACGTTGTCGGTCATGCGGCTGGCCCCAAACTCCCACGGCTCGATGAGGATCAGGACGGGGAGCTCGTCGGTGAGGCCGACCCGCTTTCGGCCCCACGCCCGGTCTGGCGCAGGGGTCATGAACTCAGTCGCTCGAGGGCTCAGCCCAGCCTCGAACCCCTCGCGTATGGCGGTCATCGCTGAGGTGAGATTGGGCGCCCCGTATGCCAACACCATGCGCGCCGCCGAGGGGAAGATGCGCAGGGTGGCCTCGTACACGATGCCGAACTGGCCCCTGGATCCTAGGAAGAGTCGGTCAAAATCAGGGCCGACCGCCTTGCGTGGGGCCCGCCGTGAATCCACCACGGTGCCGTCGGGAAACACCACGCCGAGTCCCACGACCTGTTCTTCCATGAACCCGAATCGAGGGCCCCAGTGGGCGTCGAGTGTGGCTGCGAGGATGGCGCCCAGTGACTCCTGACGCCAAGGGCGCGCCGCGAACCCGGTGGTGAAGCTGCGCTCCGCCAGGAGCTGATGGAGCTCTCTCATGGAGATGCCCGATTGGACGGTGACGGTGCCGGACACGATGTCGAGATCCCGCACCCTGCTCATCCGTCGGCCACGCAGGTAGATCCGGGGGCGCGGTCCGCAGGTGTCCGCGTCGGTGAGCCGCGGATGGCGTGTGTAGACGGCGGCGTGGCGCTCGTTGGCCCAGGTCATCAGATCGACGAGTTCGTCTCGGGTGGCAGGCTCCACCGCCCAGGAGCCGCCGCGGTCTGCCGACTGCGGCTGAGGCTCTATCTGCTCGGTGGGGACGATGCGACGCAGCTCGTCCAGGAACCCCACGGGTCGAACGCCGTCATCTATGGGCGGGGTGGGGCTCATCCGCCGCTCCTCGATGTCGTCGACCGGCCGACGTCGGGGAAGAGCTTGCCCGGGTTCATGATGCCGTTGGGATCGAAGGCGTCCTTCATCGCCTGCCAGGCCAGGAGCATGTCACCATGCTCTGCGGGCATCGCGTCGCGCTTGGACAAGCCCACGCCGTGGTGGTGGCTGGCCGTCGCGCCGACCCCGTGAACGGCCTCCAGAGCGGCCTCCCAGGTGCGGCGATGGGACTCTTCGGCGCGTCGCGGGTCGCGCTTGTACGACGCGAAGGTGAAATAGATGGAGCAACCCTCTCGGTAGGCGTGACTGAAGTGGGCCATGATCAGCGCGTGACCGCTGACCTTGCGCATCACGGCGGTGAACAGCTGATGCAGCCGGTCCCACGTCGTCGCGACCTCCATCGTGTCCACCCAGGCGCCCGCCTGATACATCTTCTACTGCTTGAAGCTCACCCGATAGCGGTGTTTGAGCCACCCCAGCCCGGCCGCTTGGCCCGCGTCAGTGCCGCCGGCCTCTGACAGCAGCCGGCCGGCGTGCCACATGTTATGGCGAACCGCGTCGGTCGGGCCTTCGAAGCCCATGATGAGCAGGCACGACGACGGCAGCGAGTGGAGCACCGAGTTCAACAGCCCCGGCGCGGAGAGTCCCGCCGCGATGGCGACCCGTTTGGCCCGCGACTGGAGCATGGAGATCAGTCCACGGGCGCTGCTCGGCTCCTCCCGGTCCGCCTTGTCCTTGCCCAAGGCCATCAGGGTGTCGAAGGGGTCGTAGAGCCGGAGCACGATGGGCTTGAACCCTGCCTGCATCAGCAGGCGCATCGCGGTGATGCCGTCGGTAAGCTGTCGGAAGCGCCAGCCGCGGAGCGCTCGCGCTTCGGGGTAGGGGTGCACTTTCAAGGTGGCGCCCGTGATGACCCCCAGGGTGCCCTCCGAGCCGACCACCAGCTGTGTCCAGTCCGGTGATCCCGGTGTGCGATCTGCCGTGTTCAGGACGGTCCCGTCGGCCAGGACCACCCGCAGGCCCATGACCATGTCCTCGATTTTTCCGTAGCGCGACGAGAACTGGCCTGCCGAACGCGCCGCGAGCCACCCTCCCAGGGTGGAGCACATAATCGAAGACGGGAAGTGGCCCAGCGTGACCTTGCGCGCGTTGAGCCGATCCTCCAGCTGCATCCCGTTGATGCCCGCCTGGACGGTGGTCGTCAGGGACCGCTGGTCGATCTCCTGAACCCGCCGCATGCGCTTGACGTCGACGGTGACGCCGCCGTGGATAGGCACGATCCCGCCGCACACGCCAGACCCTGCGCCGTAGGGGATGATGGGTACCTGGTGACGGTTGCAGAACGCGGCGATCTTGGCCGTCTCAGCCTCATCCGCGGGCCACACCACGGCGTCGGGGGGGTAGCGGTCAATCTCGCCACCCATCTTCCAGATCTGCGTCTTCGGCCAAAAATCGACCGAATACGCGACTCGGTCGGTGGCGTCGTTGGAGACGTGTTCGGCGCCGACGATTTCGGCGAGACCCGCAAGCAGGTCTGAAGTCGGCAGTCGGCCCAT
>JAAZYN010000590.1 GCA_014239625.1 Myxococcales bacterium
CGCAGGTCCGCCGGAGGCGGCGGCGCGGCGACCGGCGGCATCGTCGAGGCGAACATCCACCTCGCTGTCGCTCAGTCCCAGTCGCCCGGCGACTTCGGCGACCAGGGCCCGGTGGGCGAGGTGCTTTCGCCGCGTCCCATCGCCACCCGGCCGTGGTGGCCGCGAGCGTGGTGGCGTGGTGGCGAACAAGGCGTCCATGTCCAAAGCGTGGGTCGACTCCTGCGACGGGGAGCTCAGCAGGCGGGGCTCCGGAGCGGCTCCGGTGCGGGCGCGGACATTCCCCCGGAGTCCTCCCATCTCGCGGGCCGGCGCGGCGACACCGGGACGGCCAAGGGGCGACGACGACAGCCCCTCCAACGCTGGCTCCAACAGCGCGGCGACCTCAGCGCGGGTCGGCGGCGCGCCGGCTCCCCTCCCGGAGGGTCGCCCCCGGCCGTGTCGCGCCGGCCTCACTGTGGCGTCGCGAGGGGTGGCCGTGAGCGGCTCGCGTCGGTGACGGGCCGCGCCGGCTGGCGCGGTGCTCGGTCCTCTTCGGTGCGCGTCCCCGTGATGCTCGCCCAGGGGCGGCCGCCCGCCGACCTCCCTCCTCATCGCTCGCGATCGCCTCCACGCCTGTCGGAGGTGGCGGTCCATGGGCGTGTCCAAGGTCGGCAGTCGGTCGCTGCCGGTCGCGACGGCCGCGCCGTAGGTCGCCAGGAACCCTCTCTCCGTCGGCGTGCTCTGGCGTGGATCGATGGCCGCCACCCTCTGCACGAACCCAGCGCCATGCTGCTGCTCGAGCAGGCCGAAGATCGCCGCCCGGTCGCCGCGGCCCAACCGTCCGGTGGCGGTGAGCCGATGGAGCAACCGCGCGACGTGGACAGGGTCGTCCTGGGCCACCCACGCCTCGCCCAGCACCGAGCGCACAAAGGCGCATCGGCGCTCCGACGCGCGGCGCGAGCGGACGGCCTCCTCCGCGGCCGTCGGCTCGCGCTGTCGCGTCCGCTCCTCGTCGAGGAGGCGCTCGTCGGCGCGGTCAGGCGCCACGGGGTCGCTTTCTCCGGGTGGACGGCTCGACCACCAGGAGGCGTTGCTCGACGGCCGCCAGTCGCGCGGCCTTGTCTCGGTTCGCGGCGGCCGGGTCGCGGGACGCCTTACCCGCCGCGCTGGCCTCGCCGAGGCTCGCCTGCACCAGCAGCTGCTGGGTCACCGGGGTGCCGTCTTTGGCGGCCAGACGCGCCGCCCGCAGCAGCGCGTTCTTGATGCGCCCACCGGAGAAGTCGAACCGCTGGGCCAGGGTCTCCAGGTCGATGTCGTCGGCCAACGGAAGCCGGGGCGAGATGAGCTTCTTCCAGATCGCGAGGCGTTGCTCCTCTCCGGGCTCCTCGAAGGAGACCCGTAGCTGGATGCGTCGCTTGAGGGCGTCGTCCAGGATCCCCCACTTGTTCGTGGTGAGCATCGCGACCCCGTCGAAGCGTTCCACCTCTTGAAGCAGGAGGTTCACCTCCATGTTGGAGTGCCGGTCGTTGCTCGACCTCACCTCATGGGTGCGGCTGGCAAACAGCGCGTCCGCTTCGTCAAACAGCAGCATCGCGCGGCTCGCCCGGGCCTCGCGGAAGATGGCCTGGATGTGCTTTTCGGTCTCGCCGACCCACTTGGACACGACCGACGGCAAGTTCACCCGAAACAACGGCTTGCCCATGGTCGCCGCGATGATCTCGGCACACAAGGTCTTGCCCGTGCCGGGCGGCCCGTCAAAGAGCGCGACGAGCCCCTTGCCGGTCATCAGGCGGTCTTTCATGCCCCAGGTGTTCATCACCATGGCGTTGTTCTGGATGGCAGCCACGAACTCTTCGACCTGCTCGCGTTGCGCCGCGGGCAACACGATGTCGTCCAACCGAAGCTTGGTGGTCGACCGCGTCGTGAACGTCTCGAGGCTCGAGCGGAGCTGGGACTCGCACCCCTCCACCAGGAGCGCCTCGGTCACCTGCGGGTGCGTCGGGTCGCGACAGATCGCCTTGGACACGGCTACCCGAACGGCGTTGTTGATCTGGCCGCCCGTCAGCTCATAGCGATCGGCCAGGATGTCGAGATCCAGCCGACCATCCACCGGCATGCCCCTGGGGATGTGGACCTCCCAGAGCTGCCGCCGCGCCTCTGCGTCGGGTCGCTCGAACGGGATGTGCAGCAGCACCCGCCGGTCGACCGCCGGGTCGAGGCGGTCGGGATAGTTCGTGACCAGCAGGCACGGGACTCGAAAGAAGTAGTCGAGGGCCGCCAGCCCTGCGGCGCGACGAGGGGAGGCTGCGCCGAACAGGGCCTCGCACTCGTCGAAGAGCACGGCGGCGCCGTAGAACCCGGCCTGGCCAGCGAGGTCTCGGAGCAGCGTCTCGGCGCCACGGTCGGGCAGGTCCGGACACTTAACGACCAGCAACGGGATGTCGAGGTCCGCCGCCAACGCCCTCGCGAAGACGGTCTTGCCGGTGCCGGAGGGGCCCGACAGCAGGAAAGAGACCCCGCCGCCGACGGGCATCAGCTCCTTGCCCCCCCACTGTTCGAGCTTCGAGCGCACGGTGTCGTGATCGACGGCCAGCTGCCTCGCCTGCTCCCGAAGGGCGACGGGCATGATCACGTCGAGAAAGGGGAACGGAGCATCGACGAAGCCGGCCACGGCTGCCACGTGCTCTGGGAGCTCGTTGCGCCCCAGGATGAAGTTGAGGGTGGACGGGGTCAGCGTGACGATCTCTGCGGCCCCCGACGTGGGCGAATCGTGATGTTGCAGGACGGCGGGTGCCAGGCGCCCACCAGGTTGGAGCGCCACCCAACCTTCGAGCCGGGCCTGGGTCGAGTGACAGAGCTTCTCCACGAGCCATGACGCGGCGGGTCCGGCTGCCGCCACCCTGCTGCGGTCGACGCAGGCGTGACGCAACACCGGGTCGATGTGGCAGGCGGCCAGGGCGGCGACGACCTGCACATCGAAGGACGTCAGCTCCATGCCCTCGACGAGCTTGCCCAGGTGGGTGTCCCGCCAGGTCGTGCGCAGATCGCGCTCGAACGCGATCCAGGGCTCGAAGTCAGCGCTGTCGGGCTCCTCGGCGGTCAGAATCGAGGCGATGGCTTCCACCATCGCCTCGATGATGCTCAGGGCGGAGTGTTCATGCTTGCTACGCATGGGGCGCTCCTGCGGGTGTCGGAGCCGCGTCCGCTCGGTGAACGCCCGCGGTGCTGGCTCGCTGCGAGCGCTGTGCGCGGTGCGCCGGGGAGCCATCGGGGCGTGGGGTCAAGGCCGCGG
>JAAZYN010000591.1 GCA_014239625.1 Myxococcales bacterium
CAGCCACTGGTCGACCCTTACCAGAACGCGGTTCGGCTGATCCGCCGAGACAAGAAGGGCGCGCACACCACCGGCTCCTGGGTCCACCTGCGGGCGGTGAAGGCCGAGCCCACAGTGAGCATGTTCGACGAGCTGCTCAGCCTCACGGCCGACGCCCAGGTGCGCCCCCAGCCCCAGGCCCAGGCGCCCCCGGCGCGGCTAAGGGGCGGCTCGCTGGACGATCTGGCGCGCCAGGCGGCCCGCCGGCGAGACGGGCGCCCGTCTGAAGCCGTGCGTGCGTGGCTCAAGACCCATCCCCAGGACCAGGATCGCCGCGGGGAGCTGCTGGCTCGCGCCCGGAAGGCCATGGCCACGGTGCGCGGAGCCAAGGCCCATCTGCCGCCCACGCCGCGCAAGGCGCAGCCGAGGGCCGCGCGTGACCACGGCTACCAGACCCTGGACCACAACGAGGTCTGGCAGGAGACCCCACTCTTGACGATGGAGGCCTTCGCCGGCGGCGGCCTGCTCACCTTGGCCTCGGCCCTCGAGGGCAACATCGAGGTGGACGGCTTCGAGATCGCCAAGCCCGCCATCGCCACCCAGAAGCGCAACGCTGGCTTGCTGCGTCTGGCCCACGACCCGAACCCCACCGAGGCGAGCGCTTGGCGGCCGAGTACCCGTACACCGGACGGCCTCGACCTACTCTACGGGGGGCCGCCGTGTGTGTGGGCGAGCAAGGGGGCGAACCTGGGGCGGAGCGAGTGGGAGCGGGGGTGGTTCTCCAAGGACAACTACTTCCCGATGTCGCTGGACTGGATCTGCGACCTGCAACCCCGCGTGGTGGTGTGGGAGAACGCCCCTGAGCTGGGCGAGAGCGACAAGTACCGACCCTGGCTGGCGCTGTGGCGCAAGCAGGTCTCGGCCCTCGGCTACGACATGGCTGTCCACGTCCTGGCCGCGGCCGACTTCGGCAACCCCACCATGCGCCGTCGGGCCTTCGTCATCGCGTGGCCCAAGGGGGCGCCCTGGGGCAAGCACCTGGCCCGAGCGCCACAGGGCGAGTTCGCCAGGCCCGGCTCACCCGAGGTCCGACGGGGGGCCAAGATGCCCTGGAAGCCGTCGCTCGATCGGCTCACGAGCGGCTGCTGCGGCGGCTGGGGGCTGGTGGACTGCGTGTTCCTGGGCAACCTGGGCGCCCAGTGTCGCGGGTGCGGCAACGGGCGCAACTTCGTCCCGGCGCCCAACACCGGGGGCGAGCAGGGGCGCATCGGCCTCAAGGGCGTCGTCGTCAAGAAGAAGAAGGGGAAGGACGAGCCGTGGCACAAGTGGATCTGCGGCATGGTCGGCAAGCGTCAGCCGCGGTTCGACAAGTTCGTGCCCGCCGACCTGGCCGGCGCCTGGGTCAACGTCCGAACCGAGGCGCGGGACCTGCGCATCCCCGGCCGGCGCCTGAGCGAGTACCTGAGCCGCACGGTTGTCCCCAACTTCTTCAACAAGGCCGAGGGGCTCATCATCCCCGCCGACGCCCCCGCCAAGAAGTATGGCACCAGCCGCGACTGGGACCGGGGGATGCTCGAGGCCATGAAGCGCATGTCGGTGCGGGACGCAGCGAAGCTGCAGGATGTCCCTCAGTGGTACGGCTTCGAGGGCACCCGGCCCCAGGTCTTCCTCCAGCTGGGCAACGGCGTGCCTGTCAACCTTGGTCGCGGGGTAATGGCCCACGTTCGCATGGCGATGGGGCTGCCGGTGCGTCCCCCCTGGTGGGAGACAGAACTGCCTGTGGGCAAGCCCCAGGTCGCCTACCAGACGCGAGCGCAGATCGCGAGAACCCAGCGCTTCCGCGCCACCAAGCGAGGTCGCGCCACCGGTCACCCTGACGGACTCTGGCCCATGGCTGCCTTCGCCATGTGCTTCGCTTCGCCGCCCATGCTCGAAGAGGGCCTGGTGCTGGACGAGTGGCTGGTGGACGACTGGGAGATGATGCTGGCGGACGGGATCATCGGTGCCCAGGAGCAGCGGCGCCTGGGCAAGTCCAAGCTCGACCGTGAGGCCCAGCTGCTGCCTGCCGGCGAGCAGCTCCGGCTGCGCCTGGCGACCGCAGCCCAGACCCGTGCCCTGTTCGGGCCCGACGGCATGGATCGAAACGCGCTGTGGGCGGCGGGCTACCGGGGCCCTCCCGGCGACCCGCCGGACCAGATGCCCCACGTCTTCTCCCGGTCCTACTCTATCGACGAGTGGCACAACGCCCTGGTCTACAGCGAGGGGGGCCCATACGCGACCCTGTTGGGGGCGTGGCTGCGGCTGGCGTGGCCCTGGGAGTTCTACTACGGGGGCGACGAGGACTGGGTGGCCCTTTTCCCGATGGATACCCGCCTGCCTCCAGGTGAGGATGTCACCATCGGGGGCGTGAAGATCACCGAGGCCCTGCTCAAGAAGCTCCGCGCGATGGACGCCTGGTCCAAGGTCAAGGACCGCAGCTACGGGGAGATCGTGTCGCGCCTCCCCATCGCCGACCGCTTCCGAGCTCAGACCCTCAAGGACCTCCAGACGCCTACATAGGGTGCCGGCGGCCTGCACCAGGCGCTTCCGAGGTAGGTTGAAGGCGTCCCACTGGAGCTCCCCATGCGACGTGATGACGGAACTGTCCTGGTCTTCTTCGGGCTCGGCGCGATGACGCTGGGTGCCGCCGCCTCTCGCCAGGGCGCCCAGAATCGGCGAATCGACACCCTGGGGTTGGACCTGACCGACGTCGAGCGCGGGCAGATCTTGGCTGTCGCCAGGCGAGCTGGCCTCCCCATGCCTGACGAGTCCTCTGGCGAGGTCGCCATCGCGATCCAAGACGTCCTACTGGGCGGCCGAGGGCAGCTCATCGCGGGCGTCAACGCCGCGGAGTGGGCCTACTCCGAGCGCCCGTATGGGGCGGTGGGCGTGCTGCACGACGGCACCTTCTGGACGGCGCACGGGGGCGAGCCCTGGACGCGGGAGACCCAGGAGATCTTCCTCGACGGCGCACGCTTCCGAGGGGTGGTCCACAACCTCGACCACGCCCCCAAGAAGCACCAGGCGCGGCGCCTGCGGAGAGCCGCCGGAGAGACCACCCTGCTCAAGGTGGACCGAGACTGGCTGGCTCGGTATGGCCTGCTCTACACCCAGCCGTCCCCCTACGAATTGCTCTATGATCTACGCAACCGGGTGCTCTCCGGTGCTCGGTCTGGGGCCCCGCGTCCAACCGCAAGCTGAGGGCCACATGCGCCAAGATGACGGAACCGCTGCCGCCCTGGGCTTCGCTGC
>JAAZYN010000592.1 GCA_014239625.1 Myxococcales bacterium
CGACTGGAGGGACCTGGAGGACGCCCTCATCACCTCGCTGGCGCTCACCTTTGACCGGGACCCGACCTGACCCGACCGGATGTCTCACCGCCCGCGGCTGCACACCACGCGGCCGCAGCGCTGCCTTCGGCGGGCGCGATGTGGTCGAAGTCGACGGGTTACCGACGGCAGCGGTCCGTCCTTGCGAGCCTCCGCGCGCGACCTCACACTTCGGGCCCCAACGCCACTGAGGTCCTGCATGCGCATCACACTCACCGTCCTGTTGTCCGCCGGCGTGGCCGCCCTGATCGGCTGCAAACAGCACGGCAGCCCCGCGCCCAAGGCCGACAAGGTCAAGCCCAACAAGGTCAAGGTCCCCAGGGCCAAGACGCCCTCCCCCTCGGCCGCCACCGGCAACGCCCCCACGCGCGACAGCTCCGCCCCCACGCGCGACAGCTCCACGCCCGCGAGCGGCGCGAAGGCGACGGCCACCCCCCCAGGCGACCCCCAGCCGGCCGCAAGCACCACCACCGCAGCGGCTCGCGCCGCGTCGCCGGGAGCTGCCGGCACGGCCCGGCCGATGCCCCAGGTCAAGGACGCGCCCGCCCCCGGCATGGCGACGAAGGCGACGGTGGGGCAGCTCGCCCCGGACTTCGAGCTCAAAGGCCTGGACGGTGCACCCGTCAAGCTCTCGCAGTTCAGCGGCAAGACGGTCGTCATCGAGTGGTACAACCCCGACTGCCCGTTCGTGGTGCGCGCGCACAACAAAGGCGCGCTGATCGACATGGCCAAGCGCTCCACGGCCCGCGGCGTCGTGTGGCTCGCCATCAACTCGGGAGGGCCCGGGCGACAGGGGCACGGCCTCGAGCGCAACAAGAGATCGCTCGCGGAGTACAAGCTCTCGCACCGGATCCTCCTCGACGAGACCGGTGATGTGGGGAGGCTTTACGTCGCCAAGACCACGCCGCAGATGTACATCATCACCAAGGACCGGACGTTGGCCTACCGCGGCGCCCTGGACACCTCGGGCCGGGGCGCCCAGCGGGGCGAAGCCGGCTACAAAAACTACACCCAGCTCGCCCTCGACGAGGTCCTGGCCGGCAAGAAGGTCACCATCTCCGAGACGAAGCCCTGGGGTTGCTCCGTAAAGTACGCCATGTAGCGTCGCCAGGCCGTCCATCTGGCGTCCTCGCGGGTCGACCACGTCGCCGGAGACTTCCCTCTCCCTGGCGGCAGCCGTGGACCCCAGCCCTGATTCCGCCCATGAGCGGTGACCGGCGCGCTCGGAGGGTCACCTCGGGCCGGGTCACGGCGCTCGCCGCGGGAGGTGATGGGCTCCCCCCATCACGCCCGGAGCCCGCGGCGCCCCTGCCCTACCGCGCAGACCCGCGAGGCACCGCGGTCAATGCCCGGTGACGACCCCGAAGCGCTCCGCGTCTGCCAGCTGCTCATCCAAAAACCAGGGCCGGTCGGCGAAGACGTCTTCGAACATCGACGCGAGCGGGACCAGGGCGTCGGCCGCCTCCACCCGGTTGAGCGTCTCGCGGATCTCGGCGAACAGGGTCTTTTCGAGACCGTCTATGGAGGCCTCGTCCATGAGGCCCTCCCTTGAACAGTACCGCTTGAGCCGCGCGATGGGGTCCTTGGCCTTCCACGCCTCGGTCACCGACTCATCCCGGTAACGGGACGGATCATCGGACGTGCTGTGGGCGCCCATCCGATAGGTCAACGCCTCGATGAGCGTCGGTCCGCCACCCGAGCGCGCCCGATCGACGGCATCCTTCACGGCGCGGTACACGGCGAACACGTCGTTTCCGTCCACGCGCACACCCGGCATCCGGTACGCCACGGCCTTTATCGCGACCGACGAGGAGGCCGTCTGACCTTCGAATGGCACGCTGATCGCCCACTGATTGTTCTGACACACGAAGACCAGCGGGAGGTTCAGGCGACCGGCCATATCCAGCGAGGTGTGAAAGTCGTTCTCGCTGGTCGCGCCGTCGCCCATGTAGCCCACGCAGACGGCCGATTTGTGCTGGACCTTCATGCCCAACGCGACGCCCACCGCGTGAGGCAGCTGCGTGGCGATGGGGGAGCTCAGGGTCGCGTAGTTCTGCTCGGCCGCGCCGTAGTGACAGGGCATCTGGCGGCCTTTGGAGGCGTCCAGAGAGTTGCCGAAGCACTGCGCCAGGTAGTCCTCCAGCGGGTAGCCCCGCATGAGCGCCACTCCCCCCTCTCGGAGGGCCGGCAGGATCCAGTCCTGGGGCTCGAGCGCCCACCCGGAACCGAACACCGCGGCTTCCTGCCCGGTGGCGGGGCCATAGAATCCCACCCTCCCCTGGCGCTGCACGGTCAACATCAGATCATCCAAGAGCCGCTGCCGAAGCATCAACCGCAGCAGCTCCCGGATCGCCGCTGCATCCAGCTCGGACGGCACCACGGCGCCCGCCACCAGGGTCCCGTCTTCCGACAGGGCCCGCAGCCGGCCAGGGGCCTACCCCGACGGTCGCGTCGCCCGCCGTGTTGCGCTCTTCGCGACCGGCCCCCGGCGACCGGCAGGAGCCCGAAGAGCGCACCCGGGTTCGCGGCCTGCGCCGCGCCATCCACGAGGCCATGGCGCGTTCGACCCGGACCGCCGCCCACTTCACTTACGTGGAGGAGGTCGATTGCGAGAACCTGGTGGCCGCTCGGGCGCGCCTCAAGCCCATCGCCGCGAGCAGCGGCGTTCGGCTGACCTATCTGCCGTTCATCGCGAAGGCGACGCTGCTGGCGTTGCGTTATTTTCCGAAGATGAACGCGAGTATGGACGACGAGGCCGGGGAGCTCGTCATCAAGAAGTACTATCACCTGGGCGTGGCCGCGGCGACGCCGCCGGGCCTGGTGGTCCCGGTCATCCGGTTCGCCGATCAGCTGACCTTGCTCGACCTGGCGGCGGCCATTCAGGATCTGGGTGAGCGGGCCCGAACGAACAGCCTGAGACCCGAGGAGCTTCGAGGGTCGACCTTCACGGTGTCGAGCCTCGGGAAGCTGGGCGGCGTGCTGGCGACGCCGATCATCAATCACCCCGAGGTCGCGATCATGGGTGTCCACAAGCTCGAGCAGCGGGCGGTGGTGCACCAGGGCGAGATCGTCGCGCGGCACCGAATGAACCTGTCGTTGAGCTTCGATCACCGGGTGATCGATGGGGCACAGGGCTCGCGCTTCCTGCAGACCCTGAAGGGAATGCTCGAAGAGCCGACCGCGATTCTGCTGTAGGCGTTTCCGGACTCCGACATCTCCCCGCACTAGGTA
>JAAZYN010000593.1 GCA_014239625.1 Myxococcales bacterium
ATGGCCGCTGGGCTCAAGCGTCCAGGCGGATTCCTGGCGGGCGGGCTCACCCCGGGCAACGTGGGCATGCTCATCGGAGCCTTCGCCCCCCACGGCGTCGACGTCTCCACCGGGATCGAGCGGAACCCCGGCTACAAGAGCGAACGACTCATGCGGGCGTTCGTCAAAGGGGTACAGGAGATCGGGCGGTGAACACCTCAATCGGCGGCGACAGCGCAACTCGGGGCTGTTCAAACAGGCCCCAGGGAGGTACGCTGAACCCTATGTTCACGGCACGCCTTCAGTTGCTACCGGTCGCCGTAGCGTTGACCGCTTCGCTCGTCCTAGGGGCGCCAGACAGTCGCGCAAAGAAGCCGCTGGCCGACAAAATCGCCGACGCCATCGTTCGCCTCACCACCTGCAAGAACATCCGCGCCAACGTGTGCGTGATCGCCGCCGCGACGTTGACAAACGCGGGTGACAAAGGACTGCAAAAGCTCAGGAGGACCCTGGGCTCGATGACCAAGCACGGTCAGATCCTCTCGATGTCGGTGTTCGAGAACGTCACGACCTCCAAGTCGACACGGGCACTGATTAAGATCGCCACCCACCACAAATTGCCCATGTTCGTGAGGGCGATGAGTATCCGGTCGCTCGGCGAACGCGAGGGACGCGGCGTGGTCCAAGCCCTGTTGCGAACAGCGAGAGATGAACACGCCGTGATGCGTGCCGCCGCCATCCGAGCGCTGGGCAATCGCGCCCACGGAAACGACAAAAAGATCATCGCCAGCTTGATAAAGGCTGCCTCTGACGACGACCCGACGGTCAGGTTGGAGGCGATCATGGGGCTGGGGTTGAGCCGTCACCGCAAGGGAGGCCCGGTGTTGACCTCCTGCCTGCGAGACGCGGACGCGCGGGTGAAGTTGGCGTCGGCCAGCGGGCTACGCCACGTCAAGCACGGCGAGTCGGTGTTCCCGCTGATCAAGACGTTGCTCACCGACGACAAGACGCTGAAGTCCAAGGTCGCGGACGCGCTGACATTCCAGACCGGTAAGAACCTCGGCGAGGACTATGCCCTGTGGAAAGGTTGGTACGATAACCGGTGAGCGGCCTCGACCGGCTCGCCGCGGGTGATCCCCCTCCGATCCGACTGCGTGGCCAGCGGGTGGCCCTGCTGTGCAACCACACGGCAGTGACTGCGACCGGCGAGCACGCCGTCGAGGTGTTGCGCTCGGACACTGTCGGAGCGCACGTGGTGCGCTTGCTGGGTCCGGAGCATGGTGTCTGGTCGACGCATCAGGACATGGAGCCCGTCCTCGATGGCCCCCCCGTGGATCCCTTCTTCGGCGTCCCCGTGCGCAGCCTTTACGGAGACGACCTGGCGAGCCTGACGGCCGACGCGGATTCATTCGCGGACGTCGACATCGTGGTTTACGACATCCGCGACATAGGGACACGCTACTACACCTACGCTGCGACGCTTGCGTTCCTGTTGGAGGGGGCCGCCGCCCGAGATCTGGACGTGCTGGTGCTGGACCGGACGAACCCGATCGGGGGAGCGGTCGAGGGCCCTCTGCTCAAGACCGGCTTCGAGAGTTTCTGTGGGATTGAGCCGGGGTTACCCATTCGACACGGCATGACCGTCGGACAGCTCGGGCGCTGGTATCGCGATCGACGCGCGGCGGGGTTCAAGCTGCACGTCATGGATCCCATCGAGGGGCGAGACGAAGCCGCCGTGTGGGTGCCGCCGAGCCCCAACATGCCCACCCTGGAGGCGGCGGTCGTGTACCCAGGCATGTGCCTGCTGGAAGGCACCACCTTGAGCGAGGGCCGTGGAACCACCCAACCGTTCCTGCTCTTTGGAGCACCGGGCATCGACCCGCTGGCCCTCTCGAGGGAGCTCAACCGACGGGCGCTCCCAGGTGTGACGTTCGTTCCCCGAGTGTTCCGCCCGGAGTTCCAAAAACACGCCAACCGTGCCTGCGGTGGTGCCTTCCTGGTGGTCCATGATCGCGACGCCGTGCAAGCCGTAGCACTGGGGGTGCACGTCCTGGACGCGGTGAGACGACTCGCCCCGGATGCCCTCGGCTGGCGCCACGACGCCTACGAATTCGTCGAGGACGTTCCGGCCATCGATCTTCTTTGGGGCTCCGAGCAGCTGCGCCAGACGATCGACGCAGGAGCCGACATCGGGCCTTTGCTGAGCCGCATCGACGACGACGCTCGGCGCTTCGTCAATGGCTGACGGCAAGCGCGTAGCGCTCTACGGTGGAAGCTTCGACCCGCCACACGTCTGCCATGTGCTGGTGGCCACCTGGGTGCTCTGCCGAGAGCCCATCGACGAGCTGCGCGTCGTCCCCGTCTACAAACACGCCTTCGGAAAGCAGCTGGCGTCCTTTGAACAACGCTGCCACATGCTCGGGTTGGCGCTGGCGCATCTCGGCCCCCGGGTCAGCGTGAGCCGCGTGGAAGCCACCCTCGGCGGGGGTACCAATTACACCATCGACACCGTGCGAGCCCTCAAACGTGCGGAGCCCGATATCGAGCAGCTCTGGTTCGTGTGCGGCACCGACGTCTACGCGGATCGACGCAAGTGGAAGGAATGGGACGCGCTCGAATCGCTCTTGGACTTCATCGTGATCGGCCGCGATGGACAACCGCCCGTCGTCGACGACGACGGCACTCCGATCACGCCGCGGACGAACCTGCCCGAGATCTCCTCATCGGCCATCCGCAGCGCTATCTCCAACCACGGAGCCCCCCCGACCGGATGGCTACCGCGCGACGTGCGCCGCTTCATCGCACAGGAGAGACTGTACCGTGACCGCCCCCGGTGAGCTGCTTCTGATCGGTAAAGGCCGCGCGGGCTCGTCGCTGCATCACCTCCTCGGGCTCGTCGAGCTCCCGCCGACCCATTGGTGGAGCCGGCGCGACGGAGGCACCGTCGCTGGTCTGCCCAAGGCTGACGTGATCGTGCTGGCGGTCGCTGACGACGCGATCATCGACGTCGCGCGCGAGCTGGCGACACGGCCGTCGGCCTCATCCGAGGTGTGGTTACACCTGTCCGGCTCGGTCCCGGGATCGGTGCTGCGCCAGGACGATGGCGCCCCAAAGGCCGCGGGGAGCTTCCATCTGCTTCAAGCGCTGGATGGCTCGAAGGTGAGCCTCGACCACCTGGCCGGCGTCACGGCGGTCCTCGACGGGGATCTGGAGGCTCAGGCCTTTGGTGAGTTCTTGGCGCGTCGGTTGAAGATGATCCCGCGACGTCGGGCGCCCGGCACAACG